>JAVEES010000023.1 GCA_030840285.1 Pseudonocardiales bacterium | reverse complement strand
GCGCTCGCGGTCGACCCCTGGGGCTATCTCACCAAGCCCGCCAGCGCGTACGCCACGGTCTGCGGGGCCGACAACACATGCGCGGCCGGGTACACCGTGTTTTGCTGCACCATCAACGGCGGAGCGAACACCTGCCCACCGGATTCGTTCATCGGCGGTTGGTGGAAGGCGGACAACTCCTCCTTCTGCGGGGGCTCCGCCCGTTACTACATCGACTGCAACGCATACCGGGACGGGCGTTACAGCTGCCACTGCAACCAGAGCACCTGCGACCAGCGCCGGGTTGCCTGCAACCAATTCCGCTATGGCCAGTGCAACACCCAGATACCGTGGTCCAACACCGGTCCGGTGCTGTGCCGGATGATCTCCTGCACGCCGCCGTGGGTGCAGTTCGGTGGAACCTGCAGCAGTAGCAGCGCGACCGACAACAACACCGCCAGCCATTCGGCTCCCTGTCTGACCGGACGCCCGCCGGTCGGGGTGATCGACCAGGTGACCGTCGATCGAAATCTCGTGCGGATCAGTGGCTGGGCCTATGACCCGGATCAGCCCGCCACCTCGCTTCGCATCGTCTTCTACGAGGACGGACGAAGCCTCACCGTACGAACAGCCGATATCGACCGCCCCGACGTCAACGCGGCTTTCCACGTGACCGGCAGGCACGGCTTCTCCCTGGGGCTCACCGCCAGCACCGGAGTGCACCAGTTCAAGGTCTACGCCCTGAGCGTCGGTGGGGGCAGTAACGCCCTGATCGGGACCCGCTCGGTCAACGTGAATCCGGGCTCTGCGCCCACTGGTCATCTGGACACAGCGACGGCCAAGGGAAACCTGGTGCGATTGACCGGCTGGGCCTTCGATCGTGACGAGCCAGGCGCCGCCGTCAGGATTGTCGTTTATCAGGATGGAAAGGCCTTGACCGCAACCACCACCAACGTGGCGCGACCTGACGTGAACGCCGCCTTCGGCATCAGCGGAACCCACGGTTTCAGCGTGCCGTTGACTGCGACGAACGGTCTGCACAACTACAAGGTCTATGCGATGAATCTGGGGCGTGGGACCGGAAACCCTTTGATCGGCAATCGTGACATCGTCGTCAATCCTGGTGCGAAGCCGGTTGGTCATCTGGACTCCGTCACAGCGTCGGGGAATACCGTCCGGCTCACCGGTTGGGCCTATGACCCTGACCAGCCTTTCACCGAGATCAGTGTGGCCGTCTACGAGGACGGCAACAGCTTGCACTGGCATGCCACCGGAGTAGCCAGGCCCGATGTGAATGCGGCACACCACATCAGCGGCAACCACGGCTTCGATATCAGCGTTCAATCCGGCTCAGGCGTGCACACCTTCTCGGTGTACGGCATCAACGTCGGTGGCGGCACGACGAATCCGCTGCTGGGCAGCAAGACCGTCGCGGTGAACTCCGCGGCCGCGGTGGGCAACGTCGAGAGCCTGACAACGATGGGCACCACCGTCACCATCACTGGCTGGGCCTACGATCCCGACCGGCCATCGGCGCCGATCCCGATCACCGTGTTCCAGGACGGCCGGCCGATGTCGCGGCACAGCAGCGGCCTGGCCCGTCCGGACATCAACCGGGCCTACCGGACCTCGGGCAACCACGGCTTCCGGTTGAGCCTTACCGCAAGCCCCGGTACGCATACCTTCACCGTCTACGCCGCGGGAACGGCGGACGGCGCTCCCGGCAGCCTGATCGGCGGCCAGACCGTGGTGATCGAGAGCCCCCTGGAGTCCAGAAACCAAGGTGCAAGCGAAGCAGGTATGCCAACATGACTGGGATGTTCAGCTCGGCAGCGATCCTGATCGCGGCGGCAGCCGCAGCCCGCGGCCTGTGGTCTCCGTGCGGCCTGTCGATGGTCTCGGCGATCAACCCGCTCGCCGAGCGTGCCCGCGGCAACCGGTATTGGCTGACGGCGATCTGGTTCATCCTCGGCTCGCTGGCGGGTGGGCTGGTCCTGGGCGGGGCGAGCGGGATCGGCGCGATGCTGGTGCGCGCGCTCGGTGTTCGTGCGGACGCCGCACTCGCCGTCGGCGCCGCGGGGTGCCTGGTTGCGGTGGCCGCCGACCTCCGGCTCGCCGGATTCCACCTGCCCCTTCACCCGCGCCAGGTCAACGAGCGGTGGCTCGGCAGCTACCGCCGCTGGATCTACGCTGCTGGTTTCGGCGTGCAGATCGGCGTCGGGTTCGCCACCTACATCATGACCGCCGCGACCTACCTGCTGGTGCTGCTCGCCGCGCTCACCGGGTCGCCGGCAGGCGCGCTGATCGCCGGCCTCAGCTACGGAGTCCTACGGGGCCTCGCGGTGCTGCTGAGCGCTCGCTGCCGGACGCCGCAAGCCTTACTGGCCCTACACCGGCGGCTGTCCGAACTAGGGCCGCCATCGGAGCGGTTCGTCATGCTCGCCGAAGCCGGGATCGGGCTGTGGCTGGCATACCAGGTGTCGGGCCCGGTGCTCATTATCATGGGCGCTGTTCTGATCGCAATGGTGATAGCGCCTCGTACTGCTCGCACGGTGGGCGCCTGATGCGGTGCAGGCTCGGGCACGAGCTGCTCGTGGCAACCCTGCTCGCCGGCTTCATCAGCGCCGTCCTGATCGCCGCTCCGGCCACGGCGAGTGTGGCCGGGAACGCCGCCAACGCGGTGAGCTATGCCAACCAGAACGGCTACCGCTCCTCCATCGGCGTCCTGGACACCAGCAACGGGACCTTCTCTGGCGCGGGTGACTACAACAGCGCCTACGCCTCCGAGTCGGTGATGAAGGTATTCATCGCAACGCGACTGCTGCTGACGGGCCAGATGTCGGGCTGGAACGAGACGACCGCGTACAAGATGATCACCCAATCCGACGATGCGTCGGCCAACGCCTTGTACGGCCGGACAGGTGGCGACGGCGTGATTACCTGGATCAAGCAGGTGCTGGACCTGCCCAACCTCGGCTCGCCGCCACCACGCGCCGGCTGGTGGGGCGGCACCCAGATCAACGCTCGCGGGATGAGCCAGTTCTACAACGCGATCAAGCGCCAGCCGAAGGTGTGGCCGTGGCTGGGCAACGCGATGCACCACGCAACCCAATACGGATCGGACGGCACCTACCAGTTCTTCGGCATACCGAGCGCAACCTCCGGCGCGGCCGTCAAGCAGGGCTGGGGCGCGGACGACCCTGCCGGCCAGCCGGCGTTCAACTCAACCGGCTTCGTCAACGGTGACCGCTACGTCGTGGTCATCCTGACGCAGGGCGGCGCCTACGGCTCGCCGATTTCGAACATGCTCACCGCGCAGGCAAGACGGCTGATGCCGGGCGGCCGGATCCAGTCCGATGATCCCGATGGCACCATCGACAGCGTGACGGCGCAGGGCAACCAGATCACGGTCCGCGGCTGGTCCTTCGACCGGAACTCGCCGTCCTCTGCAATCAAGATGGTCATATACGTCAACGGGAAACTGGCCGCCTACGGGCCGAGCACGCTGGCCAGACCCGATGTCAACGCCGTCTTCCGGATCACCGGCACGCATGGCTACAGCTTCGCGCTGCGGTTGCCCGACGGGACCAACACCCTGTGCGTCTATGCGACCAACATCGGGGCCGGCGCCAACGCGACCCTCGGCTGCCGCACCGTGCGGCTGTCCGGCGATCCCGTGGGCAGGGTCGATGGTGTGGCCCTGCGCGGCAACGCGGCAACCATCCACGGTTGGACCTATGACTACGACGCTCCTAGCGCGGCATTGCAGGCCGTCGTGCACCGAAATGGCGCGCTGGTCGCCTACGCCACTACGGCGCTAACGCGCAGCGACGTCAACGCCGCCTACCACATCACCGGTACGCACGGCTTCTCTTTCACGCTGGGGCTGCCGGACGGGCGAAATACCTTGTGCGTGTACGGCATCAATCGCGGCACCGGCCACAACTCCACGCTGGGCTGCCCGGTCGTGTCGGTGAGTGGCAATCCGCTCGGCCGGATCGACACCGCCGCTGTGAGCAACGGCGTCGCCACGGTCGATGGCTGGGCCTATGACTATGACCAGCCGGCGTCCTCGATCAGGGTTGTGCTCTATCTCAACGGCAGGCTTGCCGCCTACCGGCTGACCGACCGGACGAGAACCGACGTCAACACCGCCCAGGGGATCAGCGGCACCCACGGTTATGCCTTCTCGGTGCCCGTTGCGCGCGGCACCAACCAGCTCTGCATGTACGCCATCAATGTCGGAGCCGGCTCGAACAGCCAGCTCGGCTGCCGATCCGTGACCGGTTGAGGCCGCCGGCTACCGAAGCGGCGCGCGGTTACCGACGTAGTACTCGAACAGCAGGCCGCCCACCGAGCTGAGGACCAGCACCACACCGATGCCGGCCAGCCAGTACTGGACGAGCGCAAGGCCAAGACCGGTGACAGCCGCCGACAATGCGATGCCGAAGGGCCAGTAGCTGCCCGGCGAGAAGAAACCTAGCTCGCCTGCTCCTTCTGCGATGTCGGCGTCGTTACGGTCCTCGGGCCGGGCGTCGATACGACGCGAGACGAACCAGAAGAACGAACCACCAAGGCCGAGAAGGCCGCCGGAAAGTACCAGGGCGGCGGTTCCTGCCCACTCCAGCTGACCGGAATCATGCTGGGTCCACCAGCCGTACACACCTGCGACGACGAAGCAGAACAGGGCGATCCACAGAAAGATCCGGGCTTCGAGTTTCATGGCTTGCTGTCAGCTCCCGCTCGTCACGCATTCGGTCGGGCCGGAAGCGGCCTTCAGAGTGCGGTTGGTGTTGAACGGATGGGTCGTGGTCGCGCAGGGACTGCCGCCGATCTGCTGCAGCGCCTTGCTCTGCCGGTTCGGATCCGCGGAACCGATCGAGGCGAGCGCGTCCAGGTATTTGCGGTAGTCCTGGTCGTTGACCACCCGCACCTCGAAGTTCATCTGCGAGTGATACGTCCCGCACAGTTCGGCACAACGCCCGACGTAGCTACCCGTCCTGGTCGCGGTGAACTCGAACTGGTTGGGTTTAGGCTGCGGAATGACGTCACGCTTGAAGAGGAATTCCGGCACCCAGAAGGAATGGATGACGTCCTTGCTGACCTCGATGATCCGGACCTTCTGACCGACCGGCAGGACGAGTACCGGAATCTCGGTCGAGGACCCCACGGTCGTAACTGGGGTGTCCTTGGCGGCGTCTGACTGCCCACCGGCCGAATCCGTGGCGCCGTACTTCTTGTCCAGGTATTCGAACTGCCAGTTCCACTTGAAGGCGTCTACCTGAACTGTGGTGTCCGGGTTGGTGGACAGCTTGTCGACGTAGTTCTCGGTGGTTGCGGTGTAGTAGAAGAGCCCCGCGATGACCAGGAATGGCGCAACCGAATACGCGATCTCGATCGGCAAGTGGTACTTCATCTGACGGGGTAGCAGGTCGTCTTTTCTGCGGTAGCGCGCGCAGCACCAGAAGATCAGGCCCCACACGATGACGCCCACGATGAGCGCCGCGACCGATGACCAGGTCCAGAGTGTCCGCATCCGGTCGGCCTGCTTGGTGACACCGGTCGGCCAGCCGAAGCGCAGCTTCATCTCCCAGTCGTGGGCCGAGCAGCCGGAGAGCAATACGGCCGAACCCGCGAGCAGACCGAGCCTCGACATACGTGACCGGAGCTTGCGCTGCACTGGCGAAACCGCCTTCCTGACCGAACCGAGGGCTGCCGAACCACGCGGCCTGGCGGGGCCGGACCACGTTCCTTGGGAGCCTAGCCGACACCTCGCCGAGCAGGCCGGAGGGGTGGCACACCGGCAAGGGATTACCGTCGGCTTTGTGCCTGCCCGGACGAACCGATATCTCGACGCCGCCGCCGGCCTGCCGCTGCACCCAGTCGCAGTCCAGGCGTGGCTGGCGGCTGGCGATGACGGCTGGGCAGACCCGTCCAAACTGACCGGTCCCGGACGGCGCAGCGCCGTACTGCTGGATGCCGCCCGTCAGAGCATGGCCGAATCCCTCGGAGTCCGCGCCGACGAGGTGAGCTTCATGCCGTCGGGCACCCACGCGCTGCAGGCCGGCGTTCTCGGAGTGCTGGCCGGACGGCGCCGGACGGGACGAGAGCTCGTGCACTCCTCCGTCGAACACTCCGCCGTGTTCAAGGCCGCCGACTGGCACGTCGCGGCGGGCGGCACGGTGCGGGTCGTGGACGTCGACCGCCACGGGCAGGTGGACCAGGAGCAGTTCCTGGCAGCGGCACTGGCTACTGGGGTCGGGGCCGCGGTATTGCAAGCCGCGAACCATGAGGTCGGCACCCGCCAGCCCGTCGAGCCGGTCGCGAGCCTGCTGGCCGAGGCCGGGGTGCCGCTGGTAGTCGACGCCTCGCACGCCGTCCTCTACGGCGAGCTCCCCGAGAACCTGCCGGTTTTCAGCCTCGACGCCCGGTTGTGGGGCGGCCCCGCGGGCATCGGGGTGCTGGTCATCCGCCGTGGGGTGCGCTGGGCGCCCCCCTTCCCGGTGGACGACACCGAGGATCGGCACAGCTCCGGGGGCGTCAGCGTGCCCGACGCGGTAGCGGCCGCGGCCTCGCTGCGCGCCTTCATCGCCGACCGCTCAGGCCAGGCAGAGCGGTTGGGCCGGCTGGTCGACCAGGTACGCACGGCGATCCCCCGCCTGATCAGCGACGCGCAGGTGCTGGGGCATCCGACCGATCGGCTGGCCCACCTGGTCACCTTCTCCTGCCTGTACGCCGATGGCGAGAGCTTGCTCAGCGAGTTCGATCGCCGCGGCTTCGTGGTCTCCTCCGGTTCCTCCTGTACCTCAGACACCCTCACGCCGTCCCACGTCCTGGTGGCCATGGGCGCACTGACCAGCGGCAACGTCCGGGTGTCGCTGCATCCCGGTGTGACGGAGTCCGACGTCGCGGAATTCCTCGCGGCGGTGCCATCCGTCGTGGCGCAGGTGCGAGCCGAACTGCCCTCGATGCCCGAATCAACGGCGAGCCCCCCGGCCGGCCCCGATCCGGCCGTGATCGATTCGCGTGGCCGGCGCTGCCCGTTGCCGATCCTGGACCTGGCCCGCGCGATGCCAGGCGTGGCGGTCGGTGCCGTGGTCACGGTGCTGGCCGACGACCCGGCGGCGGCCTCCGATATCGCTGCCTGGTGCCGGATGCAGGGGCAGGAAATGCTGGAGGCCACCGAACTCGACGGCGGCGGCACCGCGTATCGGGTCCGCCGAGCAAGCCCGGCATGAGAAAATCGCTCGGTGACTTTCTCCATCACCGACATGACGACCACCGAGACCGCCATCGACGGGCTGGTGGTCGTGACCCTCAAGCAGGTGACCGACGACCGCGGCACGGTGCGTGAGTTCTTCCGGATGTCCGCCTACGCCGACGGTCCCTTCGCGGGTCTGGGCGCCTGGCAGCAGATCAATGTCACCGAGTCCAAGCACGCGGCGATTCGCGGGCTGCACGGCGAGTCCATGACCAAGCTGGTCTCCTGCGTGTCGGGACGGTCCTTCGGCGTCTACCTGGATGCCCGGCAGGACTCCCCCAGCTACGGTGCGGTAGTCACCGTGCCCTTGGAACCGGGAACTCAGGTTTTGGTGCCCGCCGGGGTGTGCAACGCGTTTCAGTCCCTCAGCGAGGAGGGCACCCAGTACGTCTACTGCTTCACCAAGGAGTGGGTGCCGGGAATGGCCGGGATCGCGTTCACCCCGCTGGATGAGGGGCTCGGCATCCAGTGGCCGATTCCGGTCGATGTGAACGACCCTGCGCAGATCTCGGCCAAGGACGCGGGCGCGCCGAGGTTCAGCGACCAGAAGCAGGCTGTCTGACGTGTGCGGTCTGATCGGCTACCTGGCCGCCCATTCGGATGCCGAGCTCAGCCGGGCCGCCATCGAGGACTCCCTCATCCAGATGAGGCATCGCGGCCCGGACGACGGCGGTAGCTGGTCTGATGACGATGTGGTCATCGGCTTCCGGCGGCTGTCACTGATCGACTGGGAACACAGCCATCAGCCACTTCCCTACCTCGAGGGCCGCTACCACCTGATCTTCAACGGCGAGATCTACAACTACCTGGAACTGCGAGAGAGGCTGTCGGCCGAATTCGGGGCGGTGTTCGCCACCGAGGGTGACGGTGAGGCGATCGTCGCCGGCTACCACTACCTCGGCGAGGAGATCGTCACCCACCTGCGCGGCATGTTCTCCTTCCTGATCTGGGATTCCCAAGACCGTGTCCTGTTCGGAGCCCGCGACTGGTTCGGCATCAAGCCGCTCTACACCTACAGCGACGAGCGTGGCTCGTTCTTCTCCTCGGAGAAGAAGACCCTGCTGTCGGTAGCCGCGCCCGGGGTGAGCCAGCAGGTCGACACGCAGGCGCTGCAGCACTACCTGACGCTCCAGTACGTACCGGAACCCGCCTCAATGCATAAGGCCATCACGAGGATCGACTCGGGCACCTGCTTCACGGTGCGACCCGGAGAGCAACCAATCACGCGCCGCTACTTCAACCCGGACTTCCCGATCAAGCCGGTACCGGAGCCGGACAAGCTCTATCACGAGATCGCCGAGGCGCTTCGGGACTCCGTCGCCAAGCACATGCGTTCGGACTTCACGGTCGGCGCGTTCCTGTCCGGTGGGATCGACTCGACCGCGATCGCGGCGCTGGCCCGGGAACACAACCCGAAACTGCTGACCTTCACCACCGGATTCGAACGGGAAGGATTCTCCGAGATCGACGTGGCGGCCGAGTCCGCCGCGGCGATCGGTGTCGAGCACATCACCAAGGTCGTGACGCCTCAGGAGATGATGGACACCCTGCCGCTGATCATCTGGTACCTGGACGACCCGGTCGCCGATCCAGCGCTGGTGCCCCTCTATTTCATCGCGCGCGAAGCACGCAAGCACGTGAAGGTGGTGCTCTCCGGCGAGGGCGCTGATGAACTCTTCGGCGGTTACACGATCTACCGGGAGCCGATCTCCCTGCGACATCTTGCGGCTGCTCCTGACCCGGTCAAGAAGCTGCTCGCCGCCTTGTCCACCCGGCTGCCTGAGGGTATGCGCGGCAAGGACCTGCTGCGGCGTTCGTCGATCGGCATCGAGGAGCGCTATTACGGCAACGCGCGGATCTTCCGCGACGACGAGCTGAGGGCCAACGGGCTGCTCAAGACCTACTCGCCGAACGTCAGCTACACCGATGTGACCGCGCCGTACTACGCGGCCAGCCGGCACCTGGATGACTCCACCCGCATGCAGTACATCGACCTGTTCACCTGGCTGCGCGGCGACATCCTGGTAAAGGCCGACAAGATGACCATGGCGAACTCGCTGGAACTGCGTGTGCCCTTCCTGGACACCGAGGTCTTCGAGGTTGCCAAGGGCATCCCGGTCGATCAGAAGATCACCAAAGAGACGACCAAGTACGCGTTGCGCCGGGCTCTTGCCGAGATCGTGCCGCCGCACGTCCTCAACCGGGCCAAGCTCGGATTCCCGGTGCCGACCCGTCCGTGGCTCAAGGACGTCATGTACGACTGGGCGCATCAGACGATCACCGAGGCAGGTACCGGGCATCTGATCGATACCGGCGCCGCGCTTAGGTTGCTGGAGGCCCACCGCGCGGGTCCGCACGATTACTCGCGCAAGCTGTGGACGCTGCTGGTCTTCATGATCTGGCACGGCATCTTCGTCGAGGGCCGGATCCGCCCGGCTATTCCCGAACCGGTCTATCCGGTCGCGGTCTAGGCGCTCACGTGGTGCTGCGCTGGTTTCGCCGCCGCGGCGGTGTGTTTGCTCGGCCCGTCCGGCCCGCGCCGCAGCCGACCGGCCGGACGTCCGTCCAAGCCGCCAGGCGTGCCTACCCGGGCGACTTCGCCGGGATCCCGCAGATTTCCTACTCGCCGCATCCGGACGGGCTACCCGATCCCGGAGAGGTGGTCTGGGCCTGGGTTCCCTTCGAGGAGGACCACAGCCGCGGCAAGGACCGCCCGGCCCTGATCATCGGCCGCGACGGTGCGTTCCTGCTCGGGTTGATGCTGACGAGCAAGGATCACGACCGTGACGCGGAGCAGGAAGCGCGCCACCACCGCAGCTGGCTGGACGTCGGGATCGGAGGCTGGGATGCCCAGCGCCGTCCCAGCGAGGTGCGGCTGGACCGCATCCTCAGGCTGAGCCCGGGCGAGGTCCGCCGGGAGGGCGCGGCGCTCTCCCGCGCCATGTTCGACCAGGTCGCCGCTGGGGTCCGCTCAGCGCGACGCTAGTTGCAGCACGGCGCCCAGTTGCTCGCGGGCGAAGCCCAGGTCCGGCGGCGGGAAGAGTCCGATGCTGTGCACGCCGGCCTGCTCCAGCGCCGCCACGTGATCGAGCGCGTCCTCCAGCGTGCCGATCGGGCCCAGTTCTTGCCACCACTGGGTGGGGATCTCTATGAGGCCATCCTGGCCGCGATCTCGGTACCAGCTCACCAGCTCGCCATAGAAGGGCAGCTGGCGCACCTCGGGGGTGTCGTCCTCGATCAGCTTCGCCAGCCATGGAGCCATCCGACGGTGGGCAGCCCGGCGATCGGCTTGGACGCACAGCACCGAGAAGACCGCGATGTGAAAGTCCGGGCGCGTCGGAGCGGCTTGTTCGAGTGCGAACCGGACGAACGAGGGGCTTGCCGGTTCAGCCAGGACCACCCCGCCCGCGACCCGGCCGGCCAGAGCGAGCGACTTGGGACCACGCACCCCGGCCAGCACCGGAGGCACGAGGCTGGGCGGCCGATCCAGCTCGACGTCCTCCAGGTGCACCGTGCGACCCTCGAAGCTCACCCGCTCCCCGTTGAGCAGACGGCTTACGGTTGTGATGACCTCCTCCAGAGCGGTCAGCGGAGAGGCAGGCTGCACCCCCATCTGCCGCATCCAGGACTGGATGCCGTGTCCGATGCCGGGCAGCACCCGGCCGCCGCTCAATTCGCTCAGAGTCGCGATCTCCATCGCGGTGACTGCGGCCGTGCGAGCCACCGCCGGCAGGATGCCCAGCCCGAGGGTCAGGCGATCGGTCACGGCAAGCGCAGCCGCGGCCAGACTGGGACCAGCCGTGTAGAAGCAGTCCTCGATGATCCAGAGTTGGTCGGCCCCTCCGGCGTCCAACCGGCGCGCGAAGTCGAGCACGGCGGCGGGTGGAAAGGTCCGGTCGAAGCACATGCCAACGGCGGCACGGGAAGGGTTCATGCCGCGAACCTAGCGTGCGGCGAGACCAGCTCGCCCGGCACGTCAGCGAGCGAGTAGCGGAAGTACCTCGTCGGCGGCATCGTCGCCGTAGGACTCGGCGAGCCGGTCGGCGAACTCGTGCGGCTTGACCTCGTACTCCTGGGTGCCAACGGTCTCCAGCACCAACGTCGCGAGCAGGCTGCCCACCTGAGCCGAGCGCTCCCACGACAGGCCCCAGCTGCGGCCGGCCAGGAAGCCTGCCCGGAATCCGTCACCGACACCGGTCGGGTCGAGCTTGGCTCGCTCCTTCGCGACCGGCACATGGACGCGCTCCATCTGCCGTCCGACGATCTCGACCCCGTTCTTGCCCTGGGTGGTCACGCGGACGCCGACCTGGGCCAGGATGTCGGCTTCCGACCAACCCGACTTGGTTTCCAGGAGGCTCTTCTCGTAATCGTTCGTGAACAGCAGTTCGGCACCCTCGATGAGCGTCTGCAGCTCTTCGGCGTCCATCCGGGCGATCTGCTGGGACGGGTCGGCGGCGAAGCGGTACCCGGCCGAACGCGCTTCGGCAGAGTGCCGCACCATCGCGGCCGGGTCGTCAGCGCTGATGACGATCAGCTCCGCGCCGGTCCGCTCGACGGCCGGTCTGAGTTCGATGTTGCGAGCCTCGCTCATCGCGCCGGCGTAGAACGAGGCGATCTGACACATCTCTTCGTCGGTGGTGCAGACGAAGCGGGCCGTGTGGTGCTCGTAGGAGATGTGGACCGAGTCACAGTCGACGCCGTGACGCTCGAGCCATGAGCGGTACTCGGCGAAATCCTCACCGACCGCGCCGACCAGGACGGGCCGTTCACCCAGCTGGCCCATCCCGAAGGCGATGTTGGCGGCGACCCCGCCGCGCCGGACGACGAGATCGTCGACAAGAAAGCTCAGCGACACCTGGTGCAGCTGGTCGGCGAGCAACTGGTCGGCGAACTTGCCCGGAAAATGCATCAGATGGTCGGTCGCAATCGAGCCCGACAGAAGAACTGGCATGCGTCCGAGGCTACCGGGTCAAAAGCCGGCGGGCGCCCAAACCACCGATGAAGGTGGCGGACGCCCGCCCAAAACATGCCGCGCAGCGGCGCGATCTGGCCTGATCAGCCGCAGAAGGAATTGCCACAGGCGCAGCCGCCGCCGGCGTTCGGGTTGTCGATCTCGAAGCCCTGCTTCTCGATGGTGTCGGTGTAGGTGATGACAGCACCGGTCACCAGCGGCACGCTCGTCCGGTCCACCACCAGCGGAACGGAACCGCCGGCCACCGGCTGGTCGATGGTGACGTCGCCGTCGAGGGACCGCTCGTCGAAGAAGAGCTGGTACTGCATACCGGCACAGCCACCTGGCTGCACGGCAATGCGCAGCCGAAGGTCATTTCGCCCCTCGGCGTCGAGCAACTCGCGGACCTTGATGGCGGCGGAATCGCTCAGCGTCACCGGTGCGGTGTCGACGGGTGCAGCTGTCTCGATCGTGATGTCGGTGGCGGTCATTCGCTCCCCAAAGTCTGTGCTCGTGAGTACTGGCGGACAGTCCTCATCGGTTACGGGTAGGTCTGAGGTGGTGCGGTAATGCTGGCACACCTCGCTATTACACCAACCGGCGATCAGCCCGCTGGTATTCCCAGTGTAGCGAGCCCGACGGCGCTACCGAGGATTCTCATCTGGTCGGGGCTCGTTCCACAACGACTGGTTCGGAGCGTGGTCCCGGCCGCTCGCCGACAGGTCCGGCAGCTGGGCGGTCTGCTCATCAGGCGTCCGTGCGGGCTCGGGGTCCTGCGTCCAGCCCTGCCGGGTCTCCTGGCCGGGGTCCTGCGTCCAGCCCTGACCGGGCTCGCCGCGCAAGCGCCGTCGCGAGTCTTCCAGGTCCTCCTCACGGTTGATGAAGGACGGCTCCGCCGCGTCCTGCCGGGCGTTGCGACGCGCCCGCAGCGCGGAGATCCCACCGTCCAGGGACAGCGGACCCGCACCGCCCAGCACGAAAACCGACAGCGCGGCGATCACCGCGAGGTCGACCGAGGTGAACCAGCCGCCGTTACCTGTGTACTGCTTGACCTCAGGCCAGTTGATGCTCAACACGATGGACGCGGCAAGCACGATTCCGCCCAGCGCCGCTATCCGCGTGAGCAGGCCGACCAGCAGCCCCAGCCCGATGGCAAGTTCGGCGAAAGCCGTGACGTGACCGAACAGCGAGCTGTGATCAACCAGGGGCCCCATCAGCGAGCTCAGCGGGGTGTTGCCGTCCTTGGCGTTCTGGACCGCACTGTGGAAGCCGAAGGAGGCCTTGGGGTCGAAGAAGCCGGGAT
>JAVEES010000051.1 GCA_030840285.1 Pseudonocardiales bacterium | reverse complement strand
GGCCGCGGCCGGCGTGCCGCGATCAAGGCTCGGCCGGTGGCGCCGCTGGCCGCAACCGGCACCGCCGACACGGCAACCAGGAACACCACGAGTAACAGGCCGTCGGGGCGGAAGCTGGCCGGCGCGACGATGCGCAGGGCCAGCGGAGCGGCCAACGTCAGGCCCAAGATCATGGGGACAAGCAGCCGATAGAGTTCGTCGCGAGATCGAGCGATCAGCGCCCACCGTTCGCCTTCGTCGCGTACCGCCGCAAATCTTGGTGTCCAAGACTGACCGGTGAATACCAGCAGCAGGACCACGACATAGCCGAGCGTGTAGGCGACCTGATAGCGACCGACCTGCTCCGCCCCCAGATCGCGCTGTATGACGATCCGGTCGCCGGCATTGAGCACGAATCCAGCGATGCCCGTCATCGCCAGCGGTAGGCCCAACTTGATCGCCCGCCAGGTCACGGCCCAGTCGATGAGTCCACGCAGCGCCGGCCTGGTCGCGATCAAGCCGATTGCCATGGCAGCGAACTGGCTGATAACTCCACCCCAGGCATAGGTGTCTGCCGTCCGACTGACGCCGAATAGCAGGCCGATCCCGAAGACCTGTCCGCCGACCGCGGACAGCGCGCTCACCATCGCAAAAGGGCGCAGGCGATCCTCGGTGAGCAGCAACGCCAGCATGATCTGCACCGCCGCCCCCGGTGCGGTCCACAGGATGGTGGCCAGCACGAGCGAGGAGAAGCCACCGAAACCTAGTGCTGGGGCCCACAGGGTTCCAGTGAGGCCGACCGCAACCGTGAACACTGCCGATATGGCGATGCCGACCGCGATCAACCCGCGCGCCGTTGCTGCGGTACCGGCCTCCACGCGCTGGAGCACCACAGCCTGGTCGAGGCCGAAGATAGCCACGACGATCAAGACTTGGTGCAATGCGATCGCGGAGGCGAGCCGACCGAACTCGGGCGGTCCCATCACGTAGGCCAGGATGGGAGAGACGATGACGGCCACTACGGTCTGCAGCGACCACACCGCAACATAGAGCAACCCTCGGCCGAACAGGCCGGATGGACGTGGCGTCGTGGCAGGGGATCGGTCGGCCTCGGGGCCCGTCGTCGACGGCACGTGCGGATCGTTCATCCGGCTACCCCGACGCCGAGCGGAACGTCACGTCGATCGCGTCAAGGATCTGCGGGTGCTCCGAGGAGAACTTCCTGGCGAATAGCCGCGGCGGCCGGTCGGGACTCTCGCGTCCTAGCTCGAGTGCGGGCAAGGCGTCCAGGTCGAGCCATGGCGGGCTCTTTCGGCGGGTGCCGTCCCAGCCGATCCACCAAAGGCTCTCAGAGATGTGGGCGTGCTCCCAATCGGGCGCGTAGCTAGTGGTGTTCAAGATCGATGCCACATAGGTCTCGTCCGCCACCCAGCTGCGTCGCCAGAATTTCTCGAGTTCTGGGCGTGCCGCTGCCGCGTCGAGGACGGCTCGGGCGTGATGGCGGGCGAGCACCTTCAGCTGAGAACCGCCGGCGAACGTGATTCCGGCTGGTAGCCGGCGAGGGATCGGCATTCTGAGCATGCGCTTTCGATAGGGCCAATGTCGGTAACGCAATCGATCGAACCCACCGCTGCGGCCCCAGCCGGGGTAGGGAAGTTTGTGATAACGCGCGAATGAGATCCCGTTGTGGCGCCTGAGGAAATCGGCGATCCGGTCCGCGGGCGCCAATGGGTAATCAGTGCCGGTCAGCAGGGCGATGTGGCTGGCTTGGGTGGCTGCCAGCGCGACGCGGTAACCCTGAAGCTCCGCCGCGACGTTCTCCCACCGCGCCCATCCGGTGGCCATCCGGTCCAAGACGGTGCAGTGGACCGGCAGGTTCGCGGTCATTGCCTCGAAATCGCTGGGCGAGGTTCGCCGGTCGCAATGCAGGAAGACCGGAAAGGGAGCCAGTGCTCTGATAAGGCGTTGAACCTGTGCGGGATCGCTGTGCGCTAAAACCACGCAGGCCAGGACGTCGTCGTTACCAGACAACGCGCCCCCAGGTCCGCCACGCGTCGTCGAACGCTGACTACTGTTGTTGAGAAGATCGGTTCGTGAGAAGGCCGGTCGAAATAGAACTCGCCGACTGCCGTCAGAATACAAGAGCGCACGTGGCGCCGTGAACTCTCTGTAATGTAGATCCTGTACTTTCTAGATCGTCGGGATGGCGGACAGAAGCGGGACAGTGACAGACACAGTCGAGATATCCGAGCCTTCTCTGATGACCGGTCGCCGGCTCGACTTGGGCGCCGCGGTCCTCGGAGCGCTCGCGGTCGCCCTCATTCTCGCCAGGTTCGAAGGTCCTGCTCAGGGCCTGACAATAGCCATCGCGGCAATGTTGGTACCCGGGCGGGCGGTCGCTCACCTGTTGCGAATTGGTGATCCGTGGGCCGCCTTCGTCCTGACCATTGCGTTGAGTGCCGCGTTTCAAGCACTCGGCGCGGTGCTCATGGTGTGGACCGGGCTGTGGCATCCCCGCGGCCTTGCCTGCCTCCTGCTGGGAGTTGGCGTCGCGAGCCTGCTGTTTGGTTTCCGGCGAAAAGTCCCTTCCAGCGCAGCACATCGCAGGCGTCCATGAGCAACGCGTCGATGAGCAACGCGTCGATGGCCGAGCTTGACCGCCCCGAAGCTCGATCCGCCCAACGGGCTCGGCGGTCCTGGGCCGGCGCTGCCGGCTGGTTCCTGCTGCTGGTCGCTGTCGCGCTGTGGCTGACGGCATTGGGCAGAACCGACGTGAGCGATCTGGGTCAGTGGGGACTGGTCGCGGCTTTCCCAGTGACCTTCTACGTCGCGGTGGCTATTGTCGTGGCGTCGTGCGCAGCCAACCTCACGGCCCGGGTGGTGTCCGAACGTCGTCTCGCTGCATCACTGGTGATCCTGGTCGCGATGCTGTACGCCTCTGCCACGTTGGTGGAGCGCGTGCCGAGACTGCCCTGGGTTTATAAGCACATCGCGGTTACCAGCTTCATCGAGCTGCACGGCAGCGTGGACACCTCGATCGATATCTACAACCGGTGGCCTGGCTTCTTTGCCTTATCCGCCTACCTCGGTGACCTGACCGGGTACCACAGCCCGCTGAGCTACGCAGCATGGGCCGAGCCGGTGTTTGCGCTGTTCGACGCGTTGCTCGTGCTGGCCATTGCCCGTGCATTTTCCAGGGATGCACGGTGGTACTGGGGTGCTGCGGTGCTTTTCAGCGTGACCAACTGGATCGGCCAGAATTACTACTCGCCCCAGGCGTTCGCGTTCAGCCTTTACCTGTCGGTGGTCCTCATCGCGGTCCTCCTGCTGCGTCATGTACCACGACGGCTGGGCCGGTCCATCGAGACGGTGATCGCCAGGCTTGCCCGCTATCGCGGATCGACCGAGGATGGGCCGGAGGTCGCTAGCCCGCGGGCCGTCCGGGGCCGTGGCGCAGCGGCCGCGGTTGCTGCGATCCTGCTTATCCAGCTCGTCATAGTCATCAGCCACCAGCTCACTCCGTACCTGCTCGTTGTCGCGGTGCTGCCGCTCGGCTTGCTTGGCTACCTCCGCCCGAGCTGGCTCGGGGTGGTAGCCGCCGTGCTCACGCTGGCCTACCTGGTTCCGAACTACAGCTACGTGCAGCAGCACTTCGGGCTGTTCAGCGGTTTCGATCCCTTTGCCAATGCGACGTATCAACCACCACGCTCGCAAAGCTTGCCCGCCGGTCTCTGGCAATCGCGCGGAACTCAAGCGCTGACCGCGCTGATGTGGTTGTTCACTGTCGTCGGCCTGATCAGGCGCATTCGGCATGGGTACGTGCGAGATGCGGTCGTCGTTGGCTGGCTGGCCATCGCACCGGCGATGTCACTGCTCAGCCAGAGTTACGGCGGCGAGGGCAGACTGCGCGTGTTGTTGTTTGCCCTTCCATGGAATGCGCTGGCCGCCTGCTGGATGTTGTGGCCGTCCTCTGAACCCCGAACGGCGCGTGCCTCCGCGCAGGTCCCGGCACCGCGTACCTCCGGACATCCCCGGACGGTGGCCGCTGCCGCGATCGGTGTCGTGGCGGTTATGGCACTGATCTTCGTGCCGACCTATTTCCAGCCCGAGGCCGATTATCAGGTGACGGCAGCCGATGTCAGCGCCGGGCAATGGCTTGACGACCACGTCAGCCCGGGGGATCACCTGCTCGTCACCGCCCCGAACTTTCCAACGCCGGGCGGAGCGCATTACAACTTCACCTACAACAGCACGGGCGTGCTCTCCGATTTCACGAAATACCACAACGGCGCGATGACGCTTGCGGATCTGCGCGCGGCGGCAGCTTCCTTCGGCGCCGCCGGCCATCCCTCGTTCGTGGTGTTCTCCCGCCAGCAGGATCGCTACGCCGCAGCCCATGCGCTGTATGCCCCTGGCGAGTTGGAATCCCTGGAACAGCAGCTCAGTCGGGATCCGGGCGCAGCCAAGGTGTACGACGAGCAATCGACGCGGATCTACGAGCTCCGGTGAGCTTGCCGAGGCTGTTGTATGTGAGCGAGAGCGTCCCGAGCTGCGACCCCGAGCACGGCGACGGCAGTTCGATGATTCCGTACGAGGTCATCCAAGCCATGTCGGCGACGGTCGATATCACGCTGCTGGCTTTCGGCGACGGTATGAGAGTCCCGCCAGCGGTGGCCGATCGTTGCGTGAGCCACGCGACCCTGCCGCTGCGGAAGCTTGCGGCGCCGATGATGCGCGCCGCCGTCTTCGGCGAGCAACTCGGTGCTCAACAGAGGGCCTCCGTCGCAGCGCACCGGGCTGTGCACGAATTGTCGCGCCAAGCCGATGTCAGTCTCATCCATGGCCCCCACGCAGCTTTCCTGGCACGTTCGGTGGTTGGCCCGCTGGTCGTGCAGGTCGTCGACCCGTGGTCACTGCGGCTGCGCATGGAGGCTGGGCTGGTAGCAGGCTGGCGGTCTCGGTATCGAGGGCTCAAGGCCAGGCAGGCGTTGTCGATCGAGCGCACGCTGCCGGGCGGCGCGCGCCTGCTCACGATCAGTCAGGCTGATGCGCTCAGCTGGTCCTCCGCTATCGGGCGACGGGTCACCGCAATTCCGAATGGCGTCAGCACCACGTCGCCGAGCCGGCCGCAGCTCGGTCCGCCGACCGTGTGTTTCACGGGCAGCCTGAGTTACCCACCAAATATCGACAGCGCGCATTTCTTGATCCGCGAGATCGCGCCGCTGCTCTGGAAGACCCACCCCGAGTTGCGATTCGTCATCGCCGGTAGGCAGCCGCATCCGTCGGTGCTTTTGTTGGCGTCAGAGCGGGTCACCGTGCTGGGCAATGTGCCGTCCATGCATGAGGTCTTGCAGGCAGCGACCGTCGCGGTATTTCCGGATAGGTTCGGGCTCGGGATTCGCAATTGCGTCAGCGAGGCGATTGCCGCCGGACTGCCCACTGTCGCGACGTCAACGGCCGCGCGGGAACAACTGGTGCATCCGGCACTGATCGTGACGGATGGTCTGGTGCCGTTGGTCGACGCCGTCCTGGATGTCATCGATGGCAGAACAGCGGGAGGAAACGCCGGACCCGTGCCTCCCGCGCGGAGCTGGGATGCAGTCGCGTCTGAATACTGGGCGCACTGCCTTTCGGCAATGGGCGCCAGCGGCGCACACTCGCCCCGAGCTTGAGCGCCGCCACCTTGGCGGCATAGCTCATCGAATTGTCGGTAAAACTCCGGTCGCCGACCACAATTGCGCGGAAGTCCGCTTCGGAAATCGCGATGCATTACACTCCGTCCGACAAACGACGCACGCGGTCAGCTAGCCGACCAATCCCGTGCGGTGAACGGGGGTCCACCGCAATCAAGATGAAGGCGCAGCGACGGAATGCAAGCAGTACAGCGATCACGCGCAGTGGCCCGCGTCCGGCGGTTTCTCGTCGTTGCCGCGGGCAGCTGTGTCCTCATCGCTGTCGCCCTGATCACCTTGCCGAACAGGCCGTCCGTCGGGTTCACATTGCTTTCGTTGGAAGCGAGGATCAACGGCACGAATGTGACCGCTACGACTGTTGTGGCCGCGACCGAGCAGACGCAGGCCAATCGCTATGGCGTCTGCGTCCGCGATCAACGTGGTGCCGCCGCTGATTTCGCGCCGTTGTCCGACGTCGAACTCTCCGCTGAGGGCTCCCGCTTCTCCAGTACCAAGCGCTTTGCCGCAGGGACGTACAACTACTACGCCTGCGTGAAAGCGGGGGGCCGTACCTACATTGTCGGCGGGGCGAAAAGGTTCAGTCTCGGTCAGGGATCCCCGGCCGCGGATCGTGGTGGTCTCTCAAGCAGTCCGAGCACAACAGCGCGCGGACCCGCACCAACGTCCGCGCCGGCGGCCACCGGCTCCAAGTTCGTCGCGGGCGGCAGGCCCAGGGCCAGCAGCAGCGGCCCTACCACAGCCGAGCCCGCTGCTACCGGTTCGAAGCCCGGGGCAGCGAGCGGTCCCAGCGGCGGGAACGCGCCGGTCGGGACGCAGCCGGCGAATCCACGACCGATCCCGGCCACCTCATCAGCCGACCCGTCCGGAGTGCCGATGCCGGTGGGTAATCTGGCTGGCTGGCGCCAGATCGTGGCGCAGGACTTCACTGCCGCGACGCCGCTCGGTAGTTTCCCAGGGGGTGCCTATTCCAGTGGCTTCTTTCCGTATGCCGGCTACCGGGACACGTCCGGAAAGGGAACCTATGACCCGGCCAAGGTGATGTCCGTCAAGGGCGGCGCTCTGGATTGGTATCTGCATTCGCAAAGTGGCCAGAGCTATGTGAGCGCGATCGTCCCCCGGGTACCTGCTACTAGATGGGGCCAGATCTACGGCCGTTATTCCATCCGCTTCCGCAGCGACGTGCTGCCCGGGTACAAGCTCGCTTTCATGTTGTGGCCCGATAGCGACAACTGGTCTGACGGGGAGGTCGATTTTCCTGAGGTGAACGAGCTCACCGCGAACTCCTTCATCTATGCCAACCGCTACGCGGCCGATCGCAGTGACCTCACCGGCGGTACGACAGGTTTCAAGACCAGCACTTCGGCAGCCGGCTCCGGCTGGCACACCGCAACCATTGAATGGGGACCGGGCAGGCTCACCTATATTCTCGATGGCGTCACCCTGGGGACCACCAGCACGAACGTTCCCTACAAGTCCATGCACTGGGTATTGCAAGTCGAAACGGCTCTGAGCGGTCCGGCTCCGGAAAGCTCGGTGGCCGGACATGTCCAGGTCGACTGGGTAACGATGTACAGCCGGGCGTGAGATTAGTGAGAACCACCAAGATGGATGAAACGCCACTCGCGGCCCGGCCGCTCGAAGTCGTGATCCCCGTCCACAATGGGGCTGAACTGCTGTCCGACTGTCTGGCATCGGTGATTCCGCAACTCGGCCCGGGGGATCGGATTACCGTCGTCGATGACGGCTCGGGTGATGCATCCGCCGAGATTGCTGCTCAGGCCGGCGCTCGGGTACTTCGGACGGATACCGCTCAAGGTCCCTACCTGGCACGCCAATCGGCGGCCATGTCGTCCCAGGCGTTCGGCCTGATCTTCTTCGACATGCGCTCGCGTGCCCTGCCCGGTTGGCTAGAAACCCACCGCACGCTGCTGAGCGAACCCGGCGTCGCGCTCTCCGCGACGGACGTCCGGGTCCTTTCGGGAAACAGCGTGGCTGAGCGGATCGCAGCACTTCAGCAGCCGTATCGGCTCGCCATCTACACCGACGGGCAGCGCGACCCTTATTTCCCGACGTGCAATCTGGGTGTCCGTACCGAGGCATTCACCGCGGTGGACGGATTCACCGACGTGCGCAGCGGTGGTGACGCTGATCTGTGCTGGCGGATCCAACGTGCCGGTCTCGGACGGCTGGCGGCTCGAGATGAGGTGCTGGTCCTGTGGCAGCCACGTTCCTCATTGCGCGCCGCCTTTGAGCAGGCGTACCGGTTCGGTCGCGGCCATCGAGCGTTGATGAGAGCGTCCGGCCGGGCCTTACCGGCCGAGCCGGTGCGCAAGGCAGTTCGGGCCAGGCGCTATGGCTATCTGCTCGGTTTGCTTCGCTCCGGTACCAGAGTCCGCGACCTCGCTCTGCTCGGTGTGCTGCGCGCCGTGTTCTGGATCGGGGTGCTGCGCGGACCCAGCGGACCGGGATCAGCCGGATAGCCCTCTTCGGAGCGCGCGCCGGCTCGCGAGATAGGCCAGCGGTCCCCGCGAGTAACCGCGAAGTTCGCGCATCACGAGCTCCCTCGGGTAACGAGGACCGGCAGTCAGTTCGGCCGCGGGGTCCGGCTGCCGTCCCCGCACTCGCTCCGCGGTGCTTACCAGGACGCGTCGCAACGCCAGCGGCGCGTGAAACGCCAGTGCTGCCAGGTGGCGCGGATCGTTGAGAACCAGGGACGTCAGCATCGCGGTGAAGCCGAGCCCGTTGCCGGTCAGTTGGTCGAGCAACTCCCGATACTCACGTCGGTGCCGGTGGCGAACGACGGCACTCGGCTCGAACCCGATTCGACCACCGGACCACAGAATGGAGATCAGCATCGCGAGGTCCTCCCCGCCCCGTGCCGGAGTCCCGGTCCCGAGAGCGGGGTCGAACAGGCCCGCGCGAATGACGGACTCCCGCCTGAATGCCATGTTGGCACCGGCGCCATAGGCGCCGACGCCGTACGTGGCGAAGCTGCGCACCACCTCACCGCTCAGGCTCGTCACCGCGACGCGACCACCGCTCCAGGGCCAGGCGCTGGTGAGCGCCCGCAGGGTCACCGGATGAAACGAGCGTTGCCCGCTGAATCCTCCGTAGTAGCGCTCGAACCAAATTTGCGACGGAGTTTCCAACTCGGCCGGCAGGATCAGGCCGGTGACCGCATCCAGCTCCGCTTGAGCGGCGAACCGGCGGCCGATGCCCAGGAGCCAGCTCGGATCGGGTTGGACGTCATCGTCGGTGAAGGCCACGATCTCGCCGCGAGCCACCGCCAGACCGGCATTCCTGGCGGCCGAAATACCCGGCCGCGACTCGCAGATAATTCGAATTCGCTCGGCGCCGGGAATCTCATCGAGAATCAGCGGTGGATGCTCGCCCGTCCGGTTGTCGACGACGAGCACTTCGAAATCGGGGTACTGCTGGTCGGCAAGTAAGGCGCAACAGCGGGTCAACTCCTCCATCCGAGACGCGATGGTCGGGACCACGACAGAGATAGGCGGCAATTTCTGCGCTTGTGAGTCAGGGGCCGGTGAGGATGTGTCGGACTCCGATCCCAAGGCCAGGCGTTCGGCAAGCTGCGACAGCTGTCCGCCGTCGAGGTCGAGCTCAACGGCGGCGAAAGGGGTCCTACCTCGCCGAAGGACTACCAGGGCCCTGGCGTAGCGGTCATCGGCGACGAATGCCGGCAGCGGGTCCTCGACGTCGATCGTCAGGATTCGGATAGGACCGGTGTCGGGGGATCCATCGCGCTGCGAGCCGCTCGGGCGATGGCCACGGCTCGTCATGCGTCCTCGCGTATCTCCGAGCGCTCAGTGGGGAGCTTGTGAATAGGGCCGGAAAGTCTGGGTGAGACGTTCCCGGACTATACGGCCACCAGATGGCGATAACATTCACCGGACCTTAACGCAAGCGAAGTGCGCGATCCTGAGGAGCTCTGTGCATATGGCGACCAGCACTCGTGCCCTCGCGGGGCTGAAGGGCGCGGCGCGCCGTGCCGGGCAGGATCTGCGGCTCGCCGGCCGCCACCAGCTCTTCTCCCGCTTCGCGGGCTCGCCCTGGCTGCCCGGCACCCTTCGAAAGCTGGTGTTCACGCTGGCGGGGGCCTCATTGAACTCGAGTCCTGGGCCGGCGTTCGTGTTTCTCGGCAGCCCGCGAAACCTCGTCGTGGGTTCCGGTGTCTATTTCAATGTCCGGGTGTTCGTGGAGGCAAACGGGCCGGTACGGATCGGAGACGATTGCGCGCTCGGCATGGAAGCCATGATCCTGACCAGCCATCACCCGCTGGACCAGGAAGGTCACTGGGCGACCGAGGCGGAGCCGCGGCCGGTCGTTATCGGTGACCGGGTCTGGATCGGTGCCCGAGCGGTCCTACTGCCGGGGGCGACGATCGAATCCGACGTGGTCATCGCCGCCGGCGCCGTTGTTGCCGGTCATTGCCGTTCGCATGGGGTCTATGCCGGTGTGCCGGCTCGCCGCATCCGCAGCTACCGGGAGCCGGACTCCGAGGAATGACGCAGCGGCGGGGTGCTCAAGGCGCCTCGACACGGCAGGGAAGGGCACGGCGGCCTGCTACCCTTGTGGTCAGCGCACGGAGGTTTGTTCCGTCGTGCCGCTAGCAGGCAGCGTAACGACACCTGTCGTGATCTAGACCGACAGGGCGCGCCCGCATCGACAGTGAAGGAGACGCCCGTGCCTTTGGCCCAGGACGTGAAGAAGCAGATTGTCGCCGAATACGGCGCCTCCGAGACCGACACGGGATCGGCCGAGGTGCAGATCGCGATGCTGAGCCGTCGGATCTCCGACCTCACCGAGCACCTGAAGACCCACAAGCACGACCACCACAGCCGGCGCGGCCTGCTGCTGCTGGTCGGTCAACGACGCCGCTTGTTGAACTACCTCACCAAGACCGACATCAACCGTTACCGTTCGATCATCGAACGCCTCGGATTGCGTCGATAGCTCGTCCGCGGCCCTCTTTCGTCACGAAGGAGGGCCGCGTTTCGTATCCAGGCATTCTTGTCCGGGTACGTACAAACTGAACATCAAACGCCGGAGCTGGTCACCGCAAGGCACACCGTGCCGAAGCAGTGCGGCCCAACGAGGTCGGTCCTCGGTAGTGGCGTCCGCCCGGATCAACATCCGTCGCGTGCGCTTCGATCGAAGACCGGCACCGCACCCGCCGATCTGATCGGCAACCCGATGTGCGTAGCAGTGTCCCTCCGGCCCCGGTAACAGCGTGCGCATGAGGTGTGCGCTGACTACAGAGAGGCGGACACGCATGTCCGAAGCAGTAGTGCACGAAGCAGTAGCCACGATCGACAACGGATCCTTTCCGAGCCGTTCCGTCCGGTTCGAGACCGGACGCCTCGCCAAGCAGGCCGCCGGCTCCGTGGTGGCCTACCTGGACGACGACACGATGCTCCTGTCGGCCACCACGGCCGGTAAGACGCCCAAAGACCAGTTCGACTTCTTCCCGCTGACCGTCGACGTCGAGGAGCGGATGTACGCGGCCGGACGGATCCCGGGCTCGTTCTTCCGTCGTGAGGGCCGGCCGTCGGAGGACGCGATCCTCACCTGCCGGCTGATCGACCGGCCGCTGCGCCCGACCTTCATCAAGGGCTTGCGCAACGAGGTCCAGGTCGTCATCACCGTCATGGCGCTGAACCCTGACCACGCCTACGACGTGCTGGCCATCAACGCGGCGTCGGCGTCCACGCAGCTGTCCGGCCTGCCGTTCTCGGGCCCGGTCGGTGGCACCCGGGTGGCGCTCATCGATGGGCAGTGGGTCGGTTTCCCGACGCATTCAGAGCTCGAGCGGGCCACCTTCGACATGGTGGTGGCCGGGCGGGTGCTCGAGTCCGGTGACGTCGCGATCATGATGGTCGAGGCCGAGGCGACCGAGAACACCATCGAGCTCGTCGCGGGTGGTGGCACCAGGCCGACCGAAGAGGTTGTCGCGTCAGGTCTCGAGGCCGCCAAGCCGTTCATCGCGGCGTTGTGCCGGGCTCAGAGCGAGCTCGCGGCCGCGGCGGCCAAGCCGACCGCTGAATTCCCCGTCTTCCTCGACTATCAGGACGACGTCTTCGCCGCGGTCAGCGACGGGTTCACCGCCGATACCGCGGCCGCGCTGACGATCGCTGACAAGCAGGATCGTGAGAACAAGCTCGACGAGATCAAGGCAGCCGCGAAGGCCCAGCTGGCCGAGCAGTTCGCCGGCCGGGACAAGGAGGTCAGCGCCGCGTTCCGGGCGTTGACCAAGAAGCTCGTCCGCCAGCGCGTGCTGCGCGACAAGATCCGTATCGACGGCCGAGGCCTGACCGATATCCGCACCCTCTCCGCCGAGGTCGAGGTACTGCCGCGGGTGCATGGCTCGGCGCTCTTCGAACGTGGCGAAACCCAGATTCTGGGAGTCACCACGCTCAACATGCTGGGCCTGGAGCAGAAGCTCGACACACTCAGCCCGAACCGCACGAAGCGGTACATGCACAACTACAACTTCCCGCCCTACAGCACCGGTGAGACCGGCCGCGTGGGTTCGCCCAAGCGCCGGGAGATCGGCCACGGAGCGCTGGCAGAGCGCGCGCTGGTGCCGGTACTGCCGAGCCGGGACGAGTTCCCGTACGCGATCCGACAGGTCTCTGAGGCTCTCGGCTCCAACGGTTCCACCTCGATGGGTTCGGTCTGCGCCTCGACGCTGGGCCTGCTGAACGCCGGCGTGCCGCTCAAGGCGCCGGTCGCCGGCATCGCGATGGGTCTCATCTCCGACACGGTCGACGGCAAGACGGAGTACGTCGCGCTGACCGATATCCTCGGCGCCGAAGACGCCTTCGGTGACATGGACTTCAAGGTTGCGGGCACGAAGGAATTCGTGACGGCACTGCAGCTGGACACGAAGCTGGACGGGATCCCGTCGGAGGTGCTGGCCGCGGCCCTGTCTCAGGCCCGCGATGCGCGCCTGCACATCCTGGACGTGATGGCCGAGGCCATCGACGCCCCGGACGAGATGAGCCCGTACGCCCCGCGCGTCACCGTGGTGAAGATCCCGGTCGACAAGATCGGCGCGGTCATCGGCCCCAAGGGCCAGATGATCAACTCGATCCAGGACGAGACCGGCGCGGACATCACGATCGAGGACGACGGCACCATCTACGTCGGTGCGGCCGACGGTCCGTCGGCGGCCGCCGCGGTGGATCGCATCAACGCGATCGCGAATCCGCAGATGCCCAAGGTGGGGGAGCGCTTCCTCGGCACCGTGGTCAAGACCGCCGCGTTCGGTGCGTTCGTCTCGCTGCTGCCTGGCAAGGACGGCCTGGTGCATATCTCCAAGCTGGGCAACGGCAAGCGGATCGGCAAGGTCGAGGACGTTGTCAACGTCGGAGACAAGCTGCAGGTCGAGATCACCGAGATCGATCAGCGCGGAAAGATCAGCCTGGTGCCGGTCTCTGAGGACGCGGAGCCGCGCCCAGCCGTCGAGACCGAGCGCGTGCACGCTGACGCGCCGGCCGAGGGCGCAGACGCCTGATCTGAACAACACGCCGGAGGGCGGGTGCTCGGCGATCTTGCCGAGCACCCGCCCTTTGTCATGTGGGTGCCGATGCGGAGTAACGGGCCCGCGCCCCGCAGATCGGGCACTGCCAGAGCCCCGGCGACACCTGTTGCATATCGCCATCGGCGACGCACGCCGGATCACCGGTCTCCGACAGCACGACATTTCCCAGCCCGACGTCCCAGCCACCATCGACGTCCTGGAGTTGCGGCCGCTGCGCGCCGACCAGCTCACGAGCCTCGTGGACGGCACGAACGGCAGAAATCATCGCTTGAAACGACGCGGAATCGGTAGACCAGCCGGCGATCATGTTCGCCTCTGGAGCGCGCAGGTCGCCGTCTCGAAACCGAAGTATCACGCTGCGTTCGGCACCGGCGTCAAGCTGGAAGGCAACTGAGTAGCAGCCGGCCTCAGCCATGGCTTCGATGCGGTTCAACAGTGGTTCCATCGTGCTCCCGTCCCGGCTGCCTTCGGTCTGCTTTTGGCGTGGAGTCCGTGATAGCCCGGACTCCACGCCAGAAGCGCGTCCACATCCTGTCACGACGGTCACGTCACGCGGCGGGTCGTGTGCCCCACCGGGCATGGCATAATCTCTTGTATTCCGATGGGGAACATAAGTTCGATGGAGGAACTAGACCAATGACGACCAACCGTTCGCGCCGCCCGAGGTTCGCGGTCGCAGTCACCGTCGCAGGCATTGCCGCGATCGGCCTGGCCGGCTGTTCGTCGTCGAAGGCCTCCACCGGTGGCGGCAGTTCGAAGGTTGCGATCGTGGCCTATTCGGTACCCAAGCCCGCCTATGACGCGCTGGAGTCGGCATTCACCGCCACCGCCAAGGGCAAAGGCGTCACATTCTCAGCTTCCTACGGTGCCAGCGGTGATCAGAGCCGAGCCGTGACCAATGGCCAGGCTGCCGACTACGTCGCCTTCTCGATCGAGCCCGATATGACCAAGCTCGTGCCGGACCTGGTGGCAAGCGACTGGAACGCTGGCCCCACCAAGGGCCTGGTGTCGGACTCCGTGGTCGTCATCGCGGTCCGCAAGGGCAACCCCAAGGGCATCAAGGGCTGGGACGACATCATCAAGCCGGGGATCAAGATCGTCACTCCTGATCCGGGATCGTCCGGATCGGCCAAGTGGAACCTGCTGGCCGCGTTCGCGCACGGCTACATCAATGGCGGCGGCGAGGCGGGCGGTGAGGCCTATCTGAAGAAGTTCGCCGCCAACATCGCCAGCAAGCCGGAGAGCGGCTCCAAGGCGACGCAGACCTTCACCAACGGCACCGGGGATGTCCTCATCTCTTACGAGAACGAGGCGATCCAGGCCAAGCAGAAGGGCCAGGCGATCGACTACGTGGTGCCTGATGACAGCTTCCTGATCGAGAACCCGGCCGCGGTGACCAAGACTGCTGGCCAGGCCGCCAAGGATTTCCTGGCATTCGTCGAGTCCGATGCCGGTCAGAAGATCTTCGTCAGCAAGGGCTACCGCCCGGTGCTCCCCGGAACCCCCACCGCCAACGTGCAGGGCGTCAATGACCCGGCCAACCCGTTCCCGACGGTCAAGACCCTGACCACCATCAAAGACCTGGGCGGCTGGGCGGACGTCAACAAGAAGTACTTCGACAAGACCAACGGGATCATCACCAAGATCCTCAGCGGCGGATGAGTCAAACCATCGCTGAACCGGTCCCTGGACGAGCCGCCCGCCGGGCGCGCTCGTCCGAGGAGTCCCGGCTGGGAGCCGTTTCGGGCGCCGGGCTCGGTGTCGCGGTGTTGTGGCTCAGCCTGCTCGTGTTGCTGCCACTCGCCGCTGTCGTGGCGAAGGGCACCGGCAGTGGCTGGGCGGGATTCGCCAATGCCCTGACGGACCGGCGTGCCTTCGACGCCATCAAGCTAACCGTCCTGGCCTCGCTCGGCGTCAGCCTGGTGAACGCCGTGATGGGCACCGTCATCGCGTGGGTGCTGGTCCGCGACGATTTCCCGGGCAAGCGGCTGCTCGAGATCATGATCGACATTCCCTTTGCCTTGCCGACCATCGTGGCCGGCCTGGTCCTGCTGACGCTCTACGGTCCCGGCAGCCCGATCGGCCCCAACTGGTACGGCACGCGCCAGGGCATCCTGGTCGCGCTGCTCTTCGTCACCCTGCCCTTCGTGGTCCGCACGGTCGAGCCGGTACTGCTGGCGTTGGAGACAGACGTCGAAGAGGCTGCCGCGTCGCTGGGCGCCAGCCCGTTCGCGACCTTCCGCCGCATCGTGTTGCCGGCGATCACTCCGGCGGTGTTGTCCGGGGCAGCGTTGGCCTTCGGCCGGGCGATGGGGGAGTACGGCTCGGTCGTGCTGATCTCCGGCCAGATCGAGTACAAGACAGAGGTGGCTCCGCTCTACATCTACAAGCAGATCCAGGATGACGCGCTCGCCGAGGCCGCCGCTACCGCGACCGTGCTGCTGATCATCAGCCTGCTGGTGATCGCCTCCCTGTCGGCGTTGCAGAGCTGGGCGGCTCGTCGTGCCTAGCCAGCTCGTTCGCTCTCGAAAGGCGCGCTGGTCGTTGCGCTATCTGGCGATCGCCTACGTGGCAGTGCTGGTCGTGGTGCCGGTCGGGATGGTGTTCGGTCGCGCCATCAATCAGGGCGGCCAGGCCTTCGTCGATGCGATGACCTCGCCCGACTCGCTGCATGCCTTCCAGTTGACGGCGATCGTGGCCGGATCGGCGGTCGTGATCAATACGGTGTTCGGCATCGTGGTCGCGCTGCTTCTTGCGCGCTATCGCTTTCCTGGCAAGCGCCTTCTCAACGTGATCATCGATCTGCCGATTTCCGTCTCGCCGATCGTGGTCGGACTGGCTCTCATCCTCGTCTTCGGGTTCCGGACCGGATGGTTCGGGCCGACCCTGCGCAACGCGGGTTTTCAGGTCATCTTCGCCACGCCGGGCATGATCCTCGCGACCTCCTTCGTCGCGCTGCCGCTGGTGGTCCGCGAACTGTTGCCGGTGCTGCAGGAGACCGGCCTGGATCAGGAACAGGCGGCTCGTTCGCTGGGCGCCACCGCACTGCAGCGCTTCCGGCGGATCACGGTGCCGACGATCAAGTGGGCGCTGGCCTACGGGGTCGTGCTGAGCATCGCGCGCTGCATCGGTGAGTTCGGAGCTGTCCGGGTGGTATCGGGCAACGTGACCGGCAAGACGCAGACGGTTACCCTGCTCGTCGACCAGCACGCCGAACAGTTCGAGGGTGGGGCGTATCAGCTTTCGGTAGTGCTGATCCTGTTCGCAGCGCTATGCATCGTCCTGATCTCCTTCATCCGTCCCGCCGGTGCGCGCCGATGAGCCGGGGCGAGTACCTGAGTGAGGATGCCAGGGCCAGGTGCGTCGGCAGCAGCGCTACGTCGGCGCTTCAGAAGCAGTACGAGGAGCGGACATGGGCATAGCTGCTCAGCACATCAGCAAGCAATTCGGCGGTTTCGTCGCGCTCGACGATGTCGACCTCGACGTCCCGAGCGGCGAGCTGACCGCGTTGCTCGGCCCTAGCGGCGGTGGGAAGTCGACACTGCTGCGGATCATCGGCGGCCTGGAGGAGGCCGACACCGGATCTGTCGTGATCGACGGAACCGACTCCACCGGTGTTCCGGCGCAGCGTCGCAATGTCGGTTTCGTTTTCCAGCACTACGCGGCCTTCAAACATCTGTCGGTGTTCCGCAACGTCGCCTTCGGCCTGGAGATCCGCAAACGGCCCAAGGCCGAGATCCGTGCCCGGGTCACTGAATTGCTCGAACTCGTCCACCTCGACCAGTTCGCTGACCGGCTGCCCTCTCAGCTCTCGGGAGGCCAGCGCCAGCGGATGGCGCTGGCTCGGGCGCTCGCCGTCGAGCCCAAGGTACTGCTGCTCGACGAGCCGTTCGGGGCCCTGGATGCCCAGGTGCGCAAGGAGCTTCGGGACTGGCTTCGACGGCTGCACGACGAGGTCCACGTCACCACGGTCTTCGTGACGCACGACCAGGAGGAGGCGCTGGAGGTCTCCGACTCGCTGGTCGTGATCAATCACGGCAGGATCGAGCAGGTCGGCAGCCCCAACGAGCTCTACGACAACCCGCGCAACGAGTTCGTGATGAGCTTTCTCGGGCCCGTGACGCAACTCAACGGTGCGATGGTTCGGCCCCACGACATCGAGATCCTGACCGCTGACGCCCTCGGTTCGGTCGAGGCGACGGTCACTCGGATCCAGCGCATCGGGTTCGAGGTCCGCGCCGAACTGCAGGGCGGCGCAAGCCAGCCCTGGGTCCAGCTGACCCGTGGTCAGGCCGAGGCGCTGGACCTGGATGTCGGCAGCGTCGTCTGGCTGCGTCCGGCAAGCCACGCATCGACTTTGCTCCCGGTCGGCTGAGTCAGCCGCGCGGGCCGGCACCGTCATCCTCGCAATCCCTGCAGGATTTGAGAGAATGCGCCGGTGGAGATCTCAGCGAAGAGCGACTACGCCGTCCGAGCACTGCTGGAGCTGGCGGCCAAGGCGCCGGACCTGGTGAAGATCGATGTGATCGTGGGCGACCAGCAGCTGCCGCGAAAGTTCGTCGAGGCGATTCTGGGTGACCTTCGACGGGCCGGAATCGTTCGCTCGATGCGCGGCGCCGACGGCGGTTATGCCCTTGCCCGGCCGGCCTCTGAGATCTCGATCGGCTCGGTTATCAGAGCCGTCGACGGCCCGCTGGCCGAAGTGCGGGGACTGCGGCCAGACGAGATGAACTACACCGGCCTGGCGCAGCACTTGCCAGGCCTCTGGGTGGCGGTCCGGGCCAGCCTGCGCCGGGTGCTGGACGAAACCTCGGTGCAGCAGTTGCTCAGCGGGAAGATGCCTGCACACGTCCGGCGCATGATCGATGACCCGAACGCCTGGGCACGCCGCACTCCCTGACCCGACGCACGCCCTGACCCGCCACACGCCCAGGACCGGGTCGCCAAGGCAACGACTCCAGCTAGCTGGACAATCGAGGTCATGCAACTGCAGGTCGTACTCGGCGACATCACCGGGGAGGCGGTCGACGCCATCGTCAACGCCGCCAACTCCAGCCTGCTTGGTGGCGGCGGTGTGGACGGCGCGATCCATCGCAAAGGCGGTCCGGAGATCCTGCAGGCCTGCCGTGAGCTGCGAGCGGGGCAGTACCGGGGCGGACTGCCGGCTGGTCAGGCCGTCGCCACGACCGCTGGGCGGCTTGCGGCCCGCTGGGTCATCCACACCGTCGGGCCGGTGTACTCGCCGGCCGAGGATCGTTCGGCGACGCTTCGATCCTGCTACTCGACCGCCATCAAGATCGCGGCCGGGTTGGGCGCGCAGAGCATCGCTTTCCCGTTGATCTCGGCCGGCGTGTACGGCTGGCCCGCCCAGGATGCGATCAGGCAGGCGTTGCTGGTGATCCGGGCGAGTGATCATCCTGGTCTGGCCCGGCTCGTGCTGTTCGGCCCGGATCTGCTGATGGAGGCGCAGCGGCAGCTGGGCACCGCCTAGGCTGTGGCGGTGACTTCACGCCAATCGACAGCCACCCTGGCCGCCTCGGGTGGCGGGACGATCCGCCGCACCCGGCTCGCCGGCGGCCTGCGCATCGTGACCGAGACGATGCCCGGTGTGCGCTCGGCAAGTATCGGGATCTGGGTCGGCGTCGGTTCGCGCGACGAGGCCCCGTCGGTGGCGGGAGCCAGCCACTTTCTGGAACACCTGCTCTTCAAGGGCACCGCCAGCCGATCCGCACTCGATATCGCCTCGGCGATGGACGCGGTCGGTGGTGAGTTCAATGCGTTCACCGAAAAGGAGCACACCTGCTTCTATGCGACCGTGCTCGATCAGGAACTGCCGCTGGCGATCGAGATGATCTGCGATGTGGTGCTCAACGCCACCGTTACCGCCGCCGATGTGGACATCGAACGGACGGTCGTGCTGGAAGAGATCGCGATGCGCGATGACGATCCGGCGGACCTCGTCCACGACGAGTTCTCCCTCGGGCTGTTCGGTGACTCGCCGCTGGGCAGGCCGATCCTCGGCACCGAGACGTCGATCTCGACGCTGAGCCGCACTCAGGTCCACGGCTACTACAGCCGTCGGTATCGCCCGCAGGACATGGTCGTCGCGGTGGCCGGCAACATCGATCATCACGAGGTCGTCAAGCGCGTCCGGGCGGCCTTTGCGGGCTGCTTGCCCGATGAGGCCGAACCCACGCCGCTACGTCCGAACCGGGGTGCCGAACGAGGTCCGCGACAGCGTGTCAGGGTGGTGAGTGACGACACCGAGCAGGCCAACATCATGCTCGGCACGACCGCGCTCTCGCGCTTTGACGAGCGACGTTTCGTCCTGGGTGTGCTATCCAGTGCGGTGGGCGGCGGCATGAGCTCGAGGCTCTTCCAGCAGATCCGCGAGCAGCGTGGCCTGGCGTACTCCACCTACTCCTTCAGCTCCAGCTATGCCGGAGACGGCATGTTCGCCGCGTACGCCGGCTGCCAACCGGGCAAGGCAGAAGAGGTCGTCCAGATCATGAGCGACATCCTGGATTCGGTTGCGCGGCACGGCCTGGACGCCGACGAGGTGGAACGCGGCAAGGGGCAGTTGCGCGGCGGGATGGTCCTGGGCCTGGAAGATTCCGGCTCGCGGATGACCCGCATCGGAAAGGCGGAACTGAGCTTCGGGGACGTCCTCGGCCTGGATGAGCTGCTGAGCCGCATCGATGCCGTGGACCAGCGCCAGGTCAACGACCTTGCCGCCGAGTTGCTGGCGCGCCCGAGATGCCTCACCGTTGTCGGGCCGTTCGCCGAGCGCGACTTCGGCGGCTGAGACAATCGACCACCCTCTATGGTTGTCCCTGATACGACCGGTCGCACCCGACACCGGTTGGGTGAGGTGGAGGAGATGACGGACGTGACCGAGCCGATTCGAGTGGGCGTGCTTGGCGCGCGTGGGCGGATGGGGCAAGAGGTGTGCAAGGCCGTGGTGGCCGCGCCGGACCTCGACCTGGTCGCGATGGTCGACATCGGCGACTGGCTGTTCTCGGTGGCCGATGCCGACACGCAGGTCATCGTCGACTTCACCCATCCCGATGTGGTGATGGACAACCTTCGATTCGCGATCGACAACGACATCCATGCGGTAGTCGGCACGACAGGATTCACCGACGAGAAGCTCGACACGCTGCGTACCTGGCTGGCTGACAAGCCTCAGCTGGGCATTCTCGTCGTTCCGAACTTCGGGATCGGCGCCGTGCTGTCGATGAGGTTCGCCCAGCTGGCGGCGCCGCACTTCGAATCGGTCGAGATCATCGAGCTGCACCATCCCGACAAGGCCGACGCGCCGTCGGGCACCGCGATCCGCACCGCGGCGCTGATCGCCGAGGCGCGAAAGGAGGCCGGCCTCGGTGAGATGCCGGACGCGACCTCCTCGGAGCTGGCGGGGGCTCGTGGCGCCGAGGTCGAGGGCGTGCGGGTGCACTCGGTCCGCGCGACCGGCCTCGTCGCGCACCAGGAGGTCGTCCTGGGAGCCGATGGTGAGATCCTGACGATCCGGCACGACTCACTGCACCGATCCTCGTTCATGCCGGGCGTTCTGCTCGCGGTGCGTGAGGTGGCCAAGCGCCCGGGACTGACGGTCGGACTGGACGCTCTGCTGGGGCTGTGACCGAGCGGGCGGATTCATCCGGGGCCGACGAGCCCCACACGGTGCCGTCGGCTTCGACAGCTCGCCGCCGGACCAATCCGCTGGCGATCGTCCTGCTGTTGCTGTTCGCGATGGCGGTCTACTTCGCCTTGATCGGTTACCGCGGTCTGTTCCTGCTCACCCAGGACCGCTGGGTGCTCAAACTGCTGGGCCTAGCCGTTCTCGTCCTGCCCTTGATCGGGATCTGGGTCGTGGTGGCCGAGCTCCGGTTCGGCTTTGCCAGCCAGCGCCTTGCCGAGCGGATTCGCGACGAGGGCGGATCGACGGAACTGCCGCTGCTACCACGTCGCAGGTCGGGCAAGGTTGACCGTCAGGCGGCCGACGCATGGTTCGCGCAGCAGCGGGCGGCGGTCGAGGCCGCACCCGAGGACTGGGCTGCCTGGTTCCGGCTGGCGCAGGCTTATGACCTGGCCGGTGATCGGCGACGAGCCCGCGAGGCGTTGCGAGCGGCGATCGACAAGGCACGTTGACACGCACGTTCGGGTTGTGATGCCCCGGTGGCTTCATGACGCTCCAGGAGCATCACGAATGGCCCACCGGGGCGCCGACATTCGCGTCGAGCCATTCGATCAGCGGTTGCATAGCGCGCCATGCCTTGATGATCTCGGTCTTGGTCCGCGCTGTGGCCAGCCAGGCGGGGAAGCCCAGCTCGCGGTGCAGCGTCAGTGACTTGCGCCGCAACAGGTCGGCCCTCGGATGATCCTTCGCGAAGCCCGTCGGCACCCGCGTGAGTTGCTCGCCGCCCAGTTCGAGCTTCGCCTTGCCGGCCGCTGAGATCGCGTCGAGCAGGCCACCAGCGGCCACGTCGTCGTCAACGCCTCGGCGATAGCGCGCGATCTGGTCCGAGGCCATCTCGTAGTAGCCGCCGCCCACAAACAGGCCCGCGGCCGAGACGTGGAAGTAGCGGCGCGTCTGGGAGAAGTAGACGCCCTGATGTGTCTTGTACGGGGTCTTGTCCTTGGCGAAACGCACGTCGCGATAGGGCCGGAAGAACTTGCCGGGGCCGAATTCATCTGACAATTCCGCGCTGAGGGCTTCGATCGGCGCCCGAACCGACTCCTCGTAGACGTGCTTGTGCGCGGTCCAGAACGACTTGGAGTTGTCGGTCTCGAGGTCCTCATAGAAATCGAGTGCGGCCATCGGGATTCCTGCGAATGGCATGACGGCCCTTCTTAGTGGTCGGCGGGGCGTGTCAGTCGGCGGCGGGTGTCGGTCGGCGG
>JAVEES010000408.1 GCA_030840285.1 Pseudonocardiales bacterium | reverse complement strand
GTTGGAGACCACCACCAGAAAGGTCGCGCCACCGACCGCGGCCAGCGGGGCATCGGTCAACACACTGAGTAGAAAAGCCAATCCGGCCACGACCAGCGCCTGCCCGCAGGCGTAGACCGCCACTATCAGCATTCGCTGGCCGGTTTCGGGGTAGCTGAAACTGCCCCCGAACGGCGATCTGGCCGGGCTCCAGCCGAAGAAAGTGCCGCCGACCAGGTAGGCCCAGGCCGGCAGCAACAGGTTGACGCCGAAGGAGAAACTCAACGCCACCAGCAGTTTCTGGCGCAGCAGCCGGGCGCGCGGAATCGGTATGGCGAGCAGGTAGCGCAGCGATGACCAACTCGCCTCGCTGGCGATCGTGTCGCCGCAGAACATCGCCACGATCACGACAAGCAGGAACCCGACCGAGGCGAACTCGGTGAACAGCGCGAAGTTACCGGCCCCGGACGTCGCCAGATCAACCAGCGCTGCGCCGCCCCGGCTGTTGTTGCTTCCACCGCCGAGCTGGAACGCCAGGGCCATGATGATCGGTAGCGCCAGCAGGAACAGCCCGGTGAACATGGTCCGGCGGCGTTTGAGCTGGCGGCGGAACTCCACCCGCAACGGCAGGGTGCGCTGCGGACGGAAGGCAGCGGAGGCGGGCTCGGATCCGTTGGCGACCGGCAATGCGGCGAGCCGGACGTGTGCCCCGCGACGGGTCGCCGGAACCGCAGCCTGCTGGCTCGTCGGCTCAGTCATCGCGCTCACCTACCAGATCGAGGAACACGTCTTCCAGGGCTCGGCGAGCTGGCACCCTACGTGCCTGAATGCCCGCCTGCGCAAGGGCAAACTCAGCGGCCGGGACGTCGTCCACGGCGAGTTGATCGATCCCGGCACCTGCCACCTCGGTCACCGATCCGGCTGCGACCAGCCGGCCGCGAGCCATCACGACCACGTGGCTGCAGGTCTGCTCGACCTCGGCCAGCAGGTGGGAGGACACGATGACGGTCCGTCCGGTAGCGGCATAGCGGTGCAGCACCTCACGCATCTCCGCGATCTGCGGTGGGTCAAGACCGTTCGTCGGCTCGTCCAGGACCAGCACCTCGGGCAGTCCGAGCATCGCCTGCGCGATGGCCAGCCGCTGCTGCATGCCGTGGCTGTAGGTCTTCACCCGGCGATCGAGCGAGCTGCCGAGGCCGGCGATCTCGAGCACCGTGTCGAACTCACCCTGCGCCTCGTCCCGACCGGACGCTGCCCAGTAGAGGCGCAGGTTGTCGCGCCCGGTCAGGTGTGGCAGCAGCCCCGGGCCTTCGACGAACGCACCCAACCGGGAGAGCACCGCGGCGCCCGGCACGACCTCTTCACCGAAGACCCGCACCGATCCGGCGGTCGGCAGGATGAGGCCCATCAGGACGCGCAGCGTGGTGGTCTTGCCGGCACCGTTCGGACCGAGCAGCCCCAGCACCTGGCCGCGCTCGACCCGGAAGCTCACACCATCGACGGCGCGGTAGCCATCGGCGTACTCCTTGACCAGCTCGCTGATCGCCACGGGGACTTCGGACAGCTCGGGATCGGGGTTGCCGGCCCGCCTGCCGCGCAGGCGCCACACCAGGTACCCGGCACAGAGCAGCAGGACGACGCCAGCCGCGATCGGCCACCACAGCAGGCTCCCGGTCCGGATCGTCGTGGTGCTCAAGACCGGAACCGCCAGCTCGGCCCGGGTCGAAGCAACGGCCGGCGTCGAAGCCTGGGCCGGCGTCGAAGCATGGGCCGGCGTCGAAGCATGGGCCGGCGTCGAAGCCTGGGCCGGCGTCGAGGCAAGCGAGACGGAGTAGCTGCGCGCCTTGCCCGGTAAGGCATAACCGAAATCAGTCGTGGACACGACCACGCTGAGCCGATGCCCGGCAGGCACCGCCTGAACGATCCAGGGAAGGTGCACCTGCACCGTGCGAGCGCCGCCGGACAGTGGGACCAGCACCGCGGATACCAGGTTCGCGGGCAGCACGCTCGAACCGTCCGGAGCCTGATCGCGCAGGCTGATGAACAGCGTCGCCGAGGCGGGCGATCCGGCGATCGGCGCAACCCGAAGGGACACCGTCGAGGAGCCGGCGATCAACCTTTGCTGAGCGAGCGGTTCGGTGCTGAAGGTCGCGCTCTGGCCGGGCAGCGTGGACAACCCGGCTGCCCCGCTCAGCCCGACATCGGATGCCGCACCGAGGACCGCACCGAGGCCGGGCAGCGAGGACACCGCGGCGGGTGCGCCGCCCGCCGGTGCCGAGATGGTCTGTGCCCGACCGCTGATCGGCAGCGCCGTGCTCGGAGTTTCAGAACCGTTCAGTCCGGGATAGCCGGTGGTTGAACGCAGCGTGGAGTTGACGCGCTGGCCGTTGGTCGCCGAGATGGCGGCGCCGCGCTCGGACAGCAGGAAGCTCCCGCCGGCTTGTCCGCCGGACGAACCGCGCAACTGCTGGTCGAAGAATGCGCGCTGCCATACAGCCACCTGGCTGTCGTCCGCTCCCGCGCCGTCGTGCCCGCCGGAGCGCCACCGCATCTGCACCTGAGCGCCCGCTGCCGCGATCTGCCGGGCGTTGGCGTCGGCCTCGCTGAGCGGGAACAACGAATCCTGCTCACCTTGGGTGAGCAAGGTTGGTGCGCTCATCCGGCTGAGCACGGTGGCCGGGCTCGATTCCCGGAGCAGGGCAGCACCCGCCGGGTCCAGCCTGCCGGTCTCGCCCGCGGACTTGTAGAAGGCGCAGACGTCAGCGGCGAACCGGCCGCAGCCGGGCCCCGTGACGTCGACGGGTACCGGGGTCCCGCTGGCGTCCGGGCGCATCGCGATGCTGAACAGGTAGCTCGACCACAGCTTCTTGTAGACGCCCGCCGGATCGGCGTTCGTCACCGGGGCCGCGGCGGGCTGGCCAGCCGTAGCGGGTGTGGCGGCCTGGCCCGCCGGAGCGGCTCTAGCGGCTGCGGGGTTGGGGCCGGCCGTGGCATTCGGAAAGAGGCTCTGGCCCAGGTCGTGCCAGGTGATGTCGGCCGCGACCGCACCCACCCGGTGGTCGGTGGCGCCCAGCATCAACGCCAGCGCGCCGCCATAGGAGGCACCGGCCACGCCGATCACCGGCTTGCCGGATCGCGTGAGCACCTCGGGCCGGCCCTGCAGGTAGTCGATCAGCCGCGACCCGTCCGGCACCTCGTACTTCAGCGAGTCGAGGTGGATCAGGCCGCCGGATCGGCCGAAGCCACGCGCGGTGTAGGTCAGCACCACATAGCCGTTGCGGGCGAGGTCGCGGGCCTGGGTATCCAGTCCGGTCTTGGTGCCACCGAGTCCGTGTGCGAGCAGGATCGCCGGTGCGGGTGTGTGGGACGGCAGGTAGAGGCTGGTGTCGAGCTTCACCGGCTTGCCGGCCTCCGGTGTGCCGTCGACGAACTGGCTGGTCATCCGGATCGCGGGAGCCCGGTTGGCGATCAGCGCGATGACGACGGCGGCCAGAACCAGCAGTGTGACGAGTGAGGCAGCGATCCAACGGCGACGGGTCCGCCTGTCGCGCAACGATGCCGACACCCGCGAGCTACCGGGGAACGGTGTCCAGCGTGCGAGCCGGCCGGCGGCTGGCCTGCGCGCGTCGGTCACTCGGCGAGCGTACGGAGCTTCTCGGTGAGGGCGGCGTCCTTGCTTAGGGCCGTCTCAGCAAGCCCCTGCTGGAAGATCTCGACCTGGCGCGCCAGCGACTCGTCGGCCGCGGCGAGGATGCGCACCGCGAGCAACCCGGCGTTGCGGGCGCCGCCGATCGACACCGTCGCGACCGGGACACCGGCGGGCATCTGGACGATCGAGAGCAGCGAGTCCATGCCGTCCAGATATTTCAGCGGAACCGGCACCCCGATGACCGGTAGCGGCGTCAGCGAGGCCACCATGCCCGGCAGGTGAGCTGCCCCGCCCGCTCCGGCGATGATCACCTTGAGGCCCCGGGAGCGCGCGGTCCTGGCGTAGTCCACCATTCCCTCGGGCGTCCGGTGCGCCGAGACGACACGAACCTCGCACCCGACACCGAACTCGGCCAACGCCTCGACGGCCGCGATCATCACGGAGAAGTCCGAATCCGATCCCATGATGACGCCGACGGCCGGCTGCTGTGCCGCTCGCGCCGCCCGGGAGCCGCCTTGCTCAGCCATCTGCGTCCACCTCTGCTCGATCGCCCAGTGACAGGTAGTCCGCGGCTGCGCGAGCCCGTGATCGCACGCTCTGCACGTCGTCACCCAGCGCGGTTACATGCCCGACCTTGCGTCCCGGACGGAATCCCTTTCCGTACAAGTGGATCTTCACGTCCGGCCAGCGTGCCATCAGGTGATGCAACCTCTCGTCCAGCAGCGGCACGGTGTCATCCGGGCCGCCGAGCACGTTGGCCATGACCACGACCGGCGCGGTCTGGGTGGTCACGCCCAGCGGGTAATCCAGGACGGCGCGCAGGTGCTGCTCGAACTGCGAGGTGCGCGATCCTTCGATCGTCCAGTGCCCGGAGTTGTGCGGGCGCATCGCCAGTTCGTTGACCAGCAATTCGCCGGAACGGGTGACGAACAGTTCGACGGCGAGGATGCCGACGACACCGAGTTCGGCCGCGATCCGCAATGCGAGCTCGCCAGCCGCATCTGCCAGTTCGCCGGTGAGGCGCGGTGCCGGCGCGATCACCTCGGTGCAGATCCCGTCCTGCTGCACGGTCTCGACGACCGGCCAGGATGCGCCTTGCCCGAACGGCGAGCGGGCGACCAGCGCCGCGATCTCGAAGTCGATGTCGGCCCTTGCCTCGGCCAGCAAAGGGGTTCCGGTTGCGAGCAGGTCGGCGGCGTCATCTAGGGAATCGATGACCCAGACGCCCTTTCCGTCATACCCACCGCTGATCGCCTTGAGTACCAAGGGAAATCCGACCTCGTGAGAGAAGGTCGCCAGCAGCTCGATCGGGTCGTCGGCGGCGGACAGGTCGCGCCACGGCGGGCACGGGGCGCCAAGTTCGGAAAGCCTGCGACGCATGGCTGCCTTGTTCTGGGCGAATTGCAGCGCGTCGGCACCCGGCAGGACGGTGATGCCCGCGGCGGCGAGCGCCCGGATGTGCTCACCGGGCACGTGCTCGTGATCGAAGGTCACGACGTCGCATCCCTCGGCGAAACGCTGAAGGTCCGGCAGCGAACGGTAATCGCCGAGCTGGACATCGGCGGCGACCAACGCCGCACCGTCGTCCTGCGATTCGGCCAGCATTCGCACGGATTGACCGAGTGCGATCGCTGCCTGATGGGTCATCCGAGCCAGTTGCCCAGCCCCCACCATCCCGACCACGGGCAATCCGGTGCGCTTGTCCACAGTCGCTGAATCTATCGCCTGGCCGGTCGCGTCCCCGACGGCGGGATCTGAGGCGACCAATCGAAACCAGTGGACCACGACGGGCTCGGACTCGCGAAGCTCCCAGGCAGGATCGCCGGCCTCGGCACGCACCAGTTCGGCGACGTCCGCCCAGAACCCGATGTGATCGTGGCGCCACTGCGCAGCGTCAGCAAATCCCTCGCCTTCAGCATGGGCTACGTCATCGCCGATCAGCTCAAGCGGCGTGATCGCCACCCGGGTGGTCTCCAGGGTGCCCCGAACGGCTCCATGGCTGTCCACCAACGCATGCCGCTCACCGACCTTCGGCAGCGGGTCGCCGTTCAGATACTCGACGGCTAGAGAAGAGGTAGCCGTCTTCTCCCCTCGCAACACGGCATCCACCAGCCTGTCGCCAAGGCCGCCATCGCCGTCGTATCCGAAGCGGAACTCAGGTAACGCGGGCTCTTGAGCGGACGCCACGTTGTTTCCTCCCGTCCTAGACCTCTCAGCGGCGGACTATAGGACACAGTG
>JAVEES010000405.1 GCA_030840285.1 Pseudonocardiales bacterium | reverse complement strand
TCGGGGCCGACCTGCGTGTTTCTCGCAGCCGATGCCGGCGATGCCCGCCGGTTGGCCGAGGCACTCCAGCGAACGGGGCTGTGCCGGTGGGCTCGCGCCGTCGCTGGCAACCGGTCGGGCGCGCTGGCCAATGTTCGATGCGAACGGGACTGAGGAGTCGGCTGTGGCCAATCTGGTCAACCTGGAGAACGTCAGCAAGAGCTTCGGAACGACGAACGTGCTCACTGCCGTGTCGCTGGGTGTGTCCGACGGTGACCGGATCGGCGTGGTCGGGCGTAACGGCGGCGGCAAGTCCACGCTGCTCAACCTGATCACGCGCGACGAGGCGCCGGACGCCGGAAGGGTTACCCACACCGGCGGGCTGCGGATCGCGATCGTCGATCAGCGAGGCGAGCTGGTCGCCGGATCGACCGTGCGCGCGGCCGTTGTCGGAGATGCCGCGGAGCACGTCTGGGCTGGAGATGCCGCCGTTCGCGAGATCCTGACCGGTCTCGGCCTGTCCGAACTGGGCCTGGATACCTCGGTGGACCGGCTGTCCGGCGGCGAGCGGCGCCGCGTCTCGCTGGCCGCCGCGCTCGTCACCGATGCCGAGCTGCTGGTGCTCGACGAGCCGACGAACCATCTCGATATCGAGGGCGTCAGCTGGCTCGCGGCCTACCTCAACCGCCGGTTCGCGCGGGGCAGCGGAGCGCTGATGGTGGTCACCCACGATCGCTGGTTCCTCGACGAGGTCTGCAGCCGGACGTGGGAAGTGGTCAACGAGGGCGTCCGCAGCTTCGACGGTGGCTACGCGGCCTACATCCTGGCTCGTGCCGAGCGGGATCGGCAGGCCTCGGCCAGCGAGGCGCGTAGGCAGAACCTGCTGCGCAAGGAACTGGCCTGGCTGCGTCGCGGGGCTCCGGCTCGTACGTCCAAGCCGAAGTTCCGGATAGAGGCTGCCGAGGCGCTGATCGCCGACGTGCCAGAGCCGCGGAGCACGACGGAACTCAAGGCACTCGCCGGACGCCGCCTGGGCCGGAGCGTGTACGACGTCGAGGACGTCTCGCTGTCGGTAGGCAGCGCGCCGGCGAAGATCCTGCTCGATGACGTCACATGGCACGTCGGGCCGGGTGATCGCATCGGCATCATCGGCGTGAACGGCTCCGGCAAGACCCATCTGCTGCGGCTACTGGCAGGCGAGCTGCAACCGGCGTCCGGGCGTGTTGTCATCGGCCAGACCGTGCGGGTGGGTTACCTGTCCCAGAATGTGGCTGAGCTGCCCGGTGAGTTGAGGGTGATCGAGGCGGTTAGTGAGGTGCGCACCACCGCCGAGATCGGTGGCGTCGAACTGTCCGCGACTCAACTGGCCGAGCGTTTCGGGTTTGCCAACGACCGCCAGTGGACTCCGGTGAATGACCTGTCCGGTGGTGAGCGACGGCGACTGCAGCTGCTTCGGCTGCTGCTGTCCCAGCCGAACGTACTGCTGCTGGACGAGCCGACGAATGATCTGGATACAGACACCCTCGCCGCCCTGGAGGACCTGCTCGACTCCTGGGCGGGCACGCTCGTTGTCGTCAGCCACGACCGTTACCTCGTGGAACGGATCTGCGATTCCACCGTGGCCCTGCTCGGAGATGGGTCGTTGTCCGCGCTGCCCGGCGGCATCGAGGAATACCTCCAGCGACGCGCAGCAGCGAAAGCCGCCGCCGTGAAGCAAGCCGCCGCGAACTCGGCTGCCTCGAACTCGACCGCCGCGAACTCGACCGCCGCGAACTCGACCGCCGCGAACGGAGCTGCCGCGAAGTCGGCTGGTACGGATGCCGGGACAGCGCCGTCGGCCGATCGGGCGGATGCGCTCGCCTCGGCCGCACAACTGCGGGAGCGCAAGGTCGATTCGCGCGCGGCGCGCAAGGAAATGGCCCGGTTGGAGCGCGAGATCGCCAAGCTGGAGCGACGCGAGCAGGTACTGCATAACGCGCTCGCCGAACATGCGACCGACTACACGAAGATCAACGAGCTCGACACCGAACTCCGAGAGCTGACCGCAGCCAAGGAGCTGGCCGAGCACAGCTGGCTCGAACTATCCGAGCAGGCATAGCGAAAGGCCGTTGGCCGCCAGCCTCGCATTGGCATTGGCATTGGCATGTCATGCACCCCGGCTTGGGATGCCCGGGCTGGGATGCCCGGGCTGGGATGCCCGGGCTGACATCCACCGGGTTGGGATGCCAGTGTTGCGCCATAGCGCGCGCTCGGCATATCAACATGGGCGGCCGGGCACGGTGTTCGGTTCAGCAGCGGTGGTTTCGGCGTGGTCGCTGGTGTGGGTCGCGCCAGCGGGGTGGGGTGAATTCGGGTCGGCCGTTGCGCATGGTGACCCGCCAGCCGTGCCGGTCGATCTGGTCGTGGTGCCAGTCGCACAGCAGGCACAGGTTGTCCAGGTCGGTGCCGCCGCCGTGCCGCCAGGCCACGACGTGATGCCGCTCGCTCCATTCCGGTGGCGCCGCGCAGCCCGGGAACGCGCAGCCCCGATCACGCGCGATGAGCGCCCGGGTCTGGTGGGCGGTCGCGATCCGCCTGGTCTGGCCATAACGCAACACCTTGCCGTGCTGGTCCTGCACGACCCAGCCGATCAAGGCCTCATCGGCCAGCCGCAGCGCGTCGCCGACCTCGATCGGGTCGCCGTAGCTGGTCCGCGCGATCCCCCGGCCCGCCGCGTACTGCTCGGCGGTCATCGTGATCAACACCGTCGCCGGCAGCCCACCCGACAGCGGCAGCCCCCC
>JAVEES010000393.1 GCA_030840285.1 Pseudonocardiales bacterium | reverse complement strand
GAATGGATCGTTATTGGCAAATGATGTGTGGCTTTTGTTGGCTGGACTATCGCAGCCCGGTAATTCCATGTAAAAGTTGGCGCAGCGCGTACGACTAGCTGCGCTTGGTAAAGGTGCTCTACGGGGGGCTCCTGTCCAGACCTGTCGACGAAAGGCAGTGCGGAACGGTGAAGAGTTCAGATCTGCGTCTCCATTTCAATGCCCAGGGCGCCGCCAGACAGGCGGCGCTCGATTGCGAAGCCTCGGTATTCCTCGAGGCATATGGCAACACCCGAGAAGAGCTTGCCGAGGAGTACGGGCCCTACGACGAGGACTCCTCGTTCATCGCCGTCATCGACTCCGACGGCGTGGCACAGGCCGCGGCCCGCCTGATCAACCCCGGGCCGGTGGGGCTCAAGACCATCAACGACGTCAGCCGGGCGCCCTGGGGCGTGGACGGCACGCGGTCGGCCAGGGCCGCGGGCCTGGACCTGGACAACACCTGGGACGTCGCAACCTTCGGCGTTCGCCGCGGCGCCGGCCGGGGCATGCTCCTGTCGGCTGCGCTCTATCACGCGGTGATCCTCGGCGGCACGGTCAACTCGATGAAATCGATCGTGATGATCATGGACGAACGGGCCCGCCGGCTGTTCACCTCGATCGGCTTCTACAGCTACCCACTGCCGGGCACCAAGCCCGCCCCGTACCTCGGCTCAGCCAAGAGCACGCCGGTATGGGGCCACCGGGAGTCGCTGATCGACGGCCAGCGCCGCGCGAACCCGGACGCCTTCCGGCTGATCAGTCTCGGAATCGGCCTGGACGGCATCAGCGTGCCGCCGCAGTCAGACTTCCAGCTCGACTGGCGTCCGGCACCGATCGGTGAGTTCGACCTCAGCATCAGGATGCTCGAGAGCGCCTGACCAGCTGGTCACAGCGCGTCGTCCGCCCGGAGGTTTCCCAGCGCCGTCGCCGGGGTGTGCCACGCCCGGAACCAGCCTTCGAGGTCTGCCGCCGGCATCGGCCGGGCCAGGTAGTAACCCTGCAGGACGTCGACCCCCATGGCCACCAGGTCAGCCGACGTCGCGGCGTCCTCGACACCCTCGGCAACCATCCGGACGCCCAGCGCCTGGGCCATCTGGAACGTGGATGAAACGATCATCCGGCTGCGCGGGTCGCTGCGGATGGTGGAGATGAACGAGCGATCCATCTTGAGTTCCTGGACGGGGAGGTCACGCAGGTAGGACAGCGATGAGAACCCGGTCCCGTAGTCGTCGATGGCCACCTGCAACTGGTTCTGGCGGATCTCGCGGATGATCGAGCGGGCGCGTTCGGGTTCGGCGAGGAAGGAATCCTCGGTCACCTCGATGACGAGGCTGTCACCGGGCACTCCGGATTCGCGCACCATCTCGAACAGCCGGGGCAGGAACATGCCGCTGAGCAGCTCCGGCGGTGCGCAGTTGACCGCGATCCTGATGTCCATGCCGCGGTTGCGCCACATCCGCAGGTCGTTCACGGCCATCTGGGCGACGGCTTGGGAGATCTGCAGCATGAGCCCGGCGCGGCGGGCCGCGGGCAGGAAGACCGCGGGTGACAGCAGGCCGTGCTCCGGATGTTCCCACCTGACCAGGGCCTCGACGCCACACATCTGCTGGCTCGCGGCGTCCACCTGTGGCTGATACCAGAGCACCAGCTGGCCTTCGGGGATCGCCCGCCGGAGTTCCTCGGCGAGCTGCAGCTTCTGCCGGGAGAAGTCGTCCTGGTGCACGTCGTAGAGCAGCGCGCCCGAGCGGTTCTGCTTCGCCTGGTACATCGCGACATCGGCGCGCCGCAGCAGATCGGTGCTGGTCAGGTCCGCGTCGTTGAGGATGCTGATGCCGATCGAGGCGTTGGTCGTCAGCTCGATACCGTCGATCGTCAGCGGCTGCGCGATGACGTCGATGACGACCTGGGCAGTCTCCAGCAGCGAGATCTCGTCGTCGTCCGCGACGATGACGGCGAACTCGTCCCCGCCGAGCCGGGCGACCATGACGTCAACCGGCAACGCCTCGCGCATCCGGTGGGCCGAGATCTGCAGCACCGAGTCGCCCGCTGAGTGGCCGAGGGTGTCGTTGACCTCCTTGAAGCCGTCCAGATCGAGCATCATCAGTGACAGTGCGGACGAGGAGCCGATGCCCTCGTCCAGCCGGGATCGCACAGCTCGCCGGTTGGGCAGCAGGGTGAGGTCATCGGTGCGGGACAGTGCGAACGCCTCGGCGGCACCGTTGGCCTCGCGCAGCGCGATGGCCAGCCGTCCGCCGGCCGCGACCAGGGTCACGGTCGCGGCGAGCGCCAGGTACCAGCCCAGCACTCCCCCGGGCCGCAGGGTCAGGACGATCATCGCAGCGGCCGACGCCAGGACGAGCAACGCCGGGCCAGGCTTGCGCGGGAGCACCTTGACAGATACCGGGGTGCGGCAGATGGCCGTCACGATCAGCGCGAAGCCGACGCCCCAGGTGAGGTCGTTGAGGCTGGAGAAGGAGTAGGTGCCGGTGTGCAAGTTGGTGACGAACTGCAGGTCAGCGATCGCGAACAGGACGAAGCCGAGGACCAGGTAGGCAGACCCCGTGAGGTCGGCCCGCATCCGCAGCGCGACCTGGCCGACCACCAGCATCGCCAGGGCCAGGTCGATGATCGGGTACAGCAGGGCCACCAGTAGCGGCAGGCCGTCCGCTCCGAAACTTCCGGCGAACGGTGTCAGCAGGACGCTTCCGGTCAGGCAGGCGGTGCCACCGCAGACGACGGCTGCCTCCAGCCAGGTGGTGGCGGCGGTGGTCATCCGGCGGCGGCAGTCCAGGACGAGGTAGCCGGCGATCCCGACGTAGGAGGCTAGGAACAGCCACTCGCCCGGAGCCGGGAACTTGGTGACGTCCGGGTTGCTGCTCGCGTTGAGGACGGCGGAGCCTGCGGCCCACAGCGCGATGGCCGTTGCCAGCGCCGCGAGCGGGACTCTGCGCTCAGGAGTGACGTAGATGCTCACCAGCAGCCTGGCGATGACGAGCGCGAAGAAGCAGCCCATCCCGGCAACGAGCGCGCTCTGATACGTCGCCGAGTTGCGGCCGAGGAACAATCCGAGAGTGAAGCTGCCGAGCATGACGCCCCAGGACAGGATGCCGAGGGTCGCCGCGGCACGCCGTGCCAGGCCGCGTAGCCGCGACTCACGCATGAACACGGTCACCCCCTCCGCAGCCTTCTCGGGCGGTCGGTTACTACCGCTCCGACTGCCTGCCGGCTTTCTCCCCGGTACACGAAGATCAGATCGGCCTGGCGCGCCTGGATCTGAGCCCGGCCGGGCTAGCTGAGACTGTCTTGTGAGACGGATGGGCCGCTGCGGGGTACAAGATCACCGCAGAGAGGTCAAAACCCGCTCGATATCCGACGTCGAGGTGAGCGGGTTCACAAAGCACAGCCGCAGGGCGGGGCCCCCGGCCGAGCGCGTCGGGGTTATCAGACCGGTGCCGTCCTGGATGGCCTGAGCACTCCACCGTTCGTAGTCGGCGATCGACCAGCCGACCCGGCGGAAGACGACGATCGAGAGGCTGCGCGGCTCGAGCAGTTCCAGATGATCAGCTGAGCGGATCGCCTCGGCCGCCCGGTCGGCGAGGTCCAGACACGCCTCGACCGCGTCCCGGTAGGCCGCCGCGCCGTTGGCGAGCAGTGACAGCCACAGCGGGAGCCCGCGCGCCCGCCGGCTCAGACCGACGGCGAGGTCGGAGGGGTTGTCACCGCCCACCACGGTCTCGAGGTAGGGCGCGCGCTGGGCGTGCGTCCGGCGGGCACTGTCGGGATCGCGGTAGAGCAGGGCCGCGCAGTCGAAGGGCGTGAAGAGCCACTTGTGCGGGTTGATGGTGACCGAGTCCGCCCGCTCGATGCCGGCGAACAGGTGACGGGTCCGCGGGCTGAGCATGGCGGCGCCGCCGTAGGCCGCATCGACGTGCAGCCAGAGCTGGTGGCGGGCGCAGACGTCGGCGATCTCGTCGAGAGCATCGATCGACCCGTCGTTGGTGGCTCCGGCGGTGACGGCGACGGCTGCCACCTCGTGCAGTTCCAGCCGCTGCAGGGAGGCGGCCAGGACGTCCGCGGTCAGCGGTCCGTCACCAGAACCGGCCAGGATCAACTCGCAGCCCATGACGTCCGCGGCAGCGCCGATCGAGGAATGCACGCCGGCCGCGGCGACGATCTGGTGCGGGCGGCCTCCGGTCCGCTCCCGTCGCTGGTGCCGCCCGACGACGAGCGCGCTCAGGTTGGCCAGCGAGCCGCCGCTGGTGAAGGTGCCGTGCGCCTGGGCCGGCAGCCCGAGCAGGTCGGCGAGCCAGCGCAACGCGGCCCGCTCGGCTCGCACGACCAGGCCGGCCTCGAGTTCGCTGCCGCCATAGATCGAGGCACCCGAGAGGATCAGGTCGCCGAGTGACGCGGCAACCGTCGGCGCTCCCGGGATGAAGGCGAGGTAGCGCGGGTGATCGGACGGGATCGCGGTGGGCAGCACGATGTCGCGCAGCTCCGCCCACGCCGCTGCGATACCGACCCCCGCCTCGGTGATGGGAGTGAGCTCGGGCCGTTCGGCGGCCGGTGGCATCGTCGCCTCGCGATCAGCCAGCCGGTCCAGCAGCCAGGCCGTGGCGTCCACCAATGCCTTCTCGTCCTCGGCGGTGGGCTCATGCATCGACGTCACGGGTGCCCGGAACTCCTTCGGGATCGGTGTCTCCTCACGCGACCAGGACGTCACAGAGCGTAGTTGGCGCACAGTAACAATCCCTAGGCACACTGGAGTCATGGGCAGCGTGGACGAACTGCCCGGCTTGGGCCGGGTCCGGCAATCACTCGCATCGGTGATCTTCAGTAAGGTCGCGGGCGAGCAGGGTGCGGCTCGCGCGCAGCGCGTGCATGGCGCCCCGGGCCCTCGGTGGTTCGGCGAGGACCGGCCGATTCGCACGGTGCACGCAGACGCCTCGATGTTCGTAGGTGGGCTGCGGGCGCTGCTGCTGCAGTCCTTGCACCCGCTGGCGATGGCGGGGGTGGAGGGCCATTCGGGCTATCGCGGCGACCCCTGGGGCAGGCTGGCCCGCACCAGCCACTTCCTGGCGGTGACGACCTTCGGGACCGCCTCGGACGCCGAGAAGATGATCACGAAGATCCGTGCCATCCACGAGCGGGTGCGTGGCACGGCACCGGACGGCCGGCCCTACGCCGCCAACGATCCGCACCTGCTCGAATGGGTCCACCTGGCTGAGGTCGACAGCTTCCTGGCCGCATACCAGCGCTACGGCGCGAAGCCGCTGGACCAGGAGGGCCGCAACGGTTACCTGCTCGACACCGCCCGGGTGGCACGGGCGCTCGGGGTCGTCGATCCGCCGACGGATGAGGCCCAGTTGCGGGAACGGCTGGCTGCCTTCCGGCCGGAACTGCGCTCCACCGCGGAGGCGCGCGAGGCGGCCCGCTTCATGCTGCTCAGGCCGCCCCTGCCGTGGGCGGTCCGGCCGGCCTACGGGGTACTCGCCGCCGGGGCCGTCGGACTTCTGCCCCGGTGGGCGCGCTGGCCGCTGCGGTTGCCCTACCTGCCGGTCGCCGAGGCGACCGTCGGGCGGCTGTCCGGAGAGGGCATCGTCCGATCGATCCGGTGGGTCATGACGGCGAGCCCGCCAGCACTTGACCGCGCAGGTTCAGGGCGGTGATCGCGACTTGCGGCGGGTCGAGGATCGCCTGGTCGCACCGAAGCTCGACCTGCCGGGTTCCTCCGGGCTCGACCGAGAAGGCATCGTCTGAGACAGCGCAATCCGCCACCCGCAGCCGGACGCCCCAGAGCAGCGTTCGACTGCTGATACCCACCTGCCAACGTCCGGGTCCCGCGGGTGCGAGAACCGCCGCCACGCCGGCCTCGTCCGGGGACTTCAGCGCTGCCGGCTTGCCGGCCGGATAGCGAAACGCCTGCGACAGCAGGGCACCGCTGGCGTCGCGGAGGCTTGCCACGATCACATCGTGCGCCGGCGGGCCGAACCGGTAGCTATAGGAAACGTCGACGAACCTGCCGAGCAGTTCCTCGGCACCGAATCGCCGCTGGTCGTGCGGCGCGAGCAAGAGCTCTCGCGAGGCCGTGCCGACCGGCACCTGGCCGTCGGCGTACAACGACACCGACAACGTTGCTGCGCATGGCAGGGCGGTGTCATTTGCGAGGTGCACATCAACCCCGCCGAGGCCTTCGTCCGTCGTCCAGACCGCTATCGGAGCCAGCGCGCGAGCCAGGTGGCGGCCGGCCACCTTGACCCGTCCGGCCGAATCGAGGACGCCCCAGCCGGCGCCGGGAAGCAGGTCTCTCAGCCACAGGATCAGCCCGCCACCACAAGGCGAATCGGCCCTGCGCCACTCGCCGAACACCTCGGCCATCAGCTCGCCGCTCACCTCGCGCGAGAGCGCCAGCCACCGGTCCGGATCAGTCATCCGCAGGGCCGCCGCCTCGGCGCCGTACAGCTCGGCGAGATAGTGATCGCGCACGTCATCGAAATCCCACGCGGCCCCGACGTCCCTGGGCACGCCAGCCTTCCATTGCGGGGTGTAGGCGATCCCGTCGGCATCCGGGACGTTGGCGATCGCCAGGCATTCGGCCGCGAACCGGACGCCGGCCAGGCGGGCATCCGGCAACGGCCGCCGGTAGGCCCCCACCCCGAAGTAGTTCGCGATCCCCACCCCGGGCCGGAACGGCAGGTCGCCGCCGCAGGGCGCGCTGCGAACCCAGATGGCGTCCGCGCCCGACGCACGCAGCGCGGCCGGTGCCAGGGTCCCCAGCAACGATCCACGGGCGAGCGCCGAATCCAGGCCCAGCATCGCCACCTGCTGCTCGAGCTCGCTGGAACCGCAGACCACAGCCAACGAGGCATGACCGGCGATGCGGCCGAGCTGATCGGACAACTCCTGCTCGACCCCGGCCCGAAAGTCCGGATCGTCCGCGGGCACGTCGAGATTGGCGAACATCAGGTCCTGCCAGACGAGCAGGCCCAGCTCGTCGCAGCGCTGATGGAAGGCATCGGACTCATACATCGCCAGCCCAGGCACCCGGACCATGTTCATGCCGAGTTCGACGGCCCGATCAAGCGCGTCGAGATCCCCCGGGGTCCACACCGCACCCCGGCAGAAGACGCGCACCCCGTTGACGTGCAGCTCGATCCCGGTGACCTCGACGTCCAGCGCCTCACCCTCGCCCGCGCCGCGCAGCTCTCGAAAGCCCAGCCGCCGGGTCGTGGGCGCTGCGCCCAAGGTGCCGTCGGAGGGCAGCGACAGGGGCACGCCGCCGGCCAGTACCCGGACGTCGTGCAGTGCGGGCGCGCCGTGCGTCCACGGGTTCCAGCGCTGCACCCCCGGAATCCGCAGCTCGCCGGCCGCGATCCCGTCGGTCAGCGCCAGCCGCGTCGAATGCGGGCCGGACGGGCCGGTGAGCTCGACGCTCAGTTCGTCCGCGCCGCTGGCCACCGCACGGATGGCGAGCACGCCGTCCGTACCCTCCAGCCGGGGCAGCAGGGACAGCGAGTCGAGCGCTGGGCCGCCGTCCCGGATCTCCAGCACGACCGGCCGGTACGGTCCGATGACCGGCGGGCCGGGAGCGAAACCTGGGCACCGCCCGAGCAGCGAGGTTCGGACCCACCGCAGCGCGTTGTCCTCGACCAGCTGGGTCCGCCAGCGAGCCCGCGGCCTGCGGGGCATGGCGGCGAGCAGGTCCCGCAGCGGCAGGCACACGATCTCGATGCGGTTGGCGCCGTCGAGGAGTTGCCCGGTCACGTCCACCCCGTGGCGGGCGAACATCGACCGGGATTCGAGCACCTCATGGCCGTTCACCAGGAGCCGGCTCCAGGTAGCTACGCCGTTCAGCCGGAGCACGGCCCGTTGGCCTTCCGGCAGGGCAGGCAGCGGCAAGTCGGACACGAAGCGGTGCTCGCAGGCGTCCGGGTCAGCTTCCCCCGGGCCACCGACAGGCCGGCTGGACCGGGAGAATTCCAGCACCCGGGAGGTCGTCAAGGGTTACCGCCCAAGCGCTGAGTCCAGGTCCGCCATCGCACGGTCCCAGGCCGCGATCGGCTCGGCCAGGGCGTCCCGCACCTGAAAGGGACGTCGACGGGCCAGCCGGAACGACAGCGCCTTGCTCGCTTCCACGATGACGTCGAATGCCTGCACGCCGGGCGCGTCCGTATGCCCGAACAGCCATCGGACGTGGCTGGCCGCAAGCTCGAAGGCGGCGCCCGCCATCCGGATATTGGCGAAGGCGTAGCTGTGGAAATCCTCCGCCGAGCCGTCGAGCAGCGCCGGCAGGTCGGTCGCGAACTGCTCGGCGAAGCGCTCGAACGGATTGGTCGTAGGGCGGCGTCCCAGGTGTCCCGGCAACAACTGCAGGGCCGTGGCCCGCAATGCCTCGCCGCTCAGAGCCGGCCCGGCATCGAAGCGGACCAGTTCGGTGTAGGGCGGCAGCACGTCCGGTCCGCCGGTCGGCTCGATCCGGAACGCACCCCGGAAGTCGGCGCCGTCCAGCTCGTACAGGCCGGCGTTGTGGAAGTACCGCAGCCGCTGGCCCTCGACGTCGATACCCGCGGCGATCACCGAGGTCTTGACATGCTCGCGGCGGTAGCTCGTCGCGGCCGTGTCCGGCAGGTACCACGCATCAAGCTCGACGATGACGGTCCGGCCTGCGCTGAGCTGCCGCGCGATCTGGCAGGGCAGCCGGTCCGAGGGCTGCATCTCGTGTACATCCACGCCGTAGAGCGTCCGCAGCTCGGCCGGCTCCGGTTTGAAGAACGTCCACTGATCGCCCTCGAAGTCGGCGGCAAGGACGGGACCGAGCATCGCGAGCGGCTCGTGGCCGGCGCAGCTGAGCAGCTCGATCAGCACGTCGGTGTAGCAGTTGGTTTCGGTATAGGCACGATCAGCCGCGTGCAACGGATGCTGCTGGTAGCCGATCAGCTCGAAGAGCGAGATCACAGTGCTGGCCGCGGATCTGGCCACCTAAGGCGCCGCCGAGCCACTACGGTTTCCCCGGTATGCATCACGGCAGCCTAACGCCGGTACTGGACCTAGGGAGGGCCTTTTGGCATCCTCGATCGAATCAGCCGCACGAGCCGTCCGCAGCGGGCCGGAATCACCCGCGGGCGTCGCCAGGCCGCCGATCGGGACAGATGGCGAGGTCCAACGTCCAGTGACCGCGATATGTGTCTGCGGACATCCCCGGCAGGCCCACGAGCATTACCGTCCGGGCTCGGACTGTGCGCTCTGCGCGGCGCTGCCGGAGCCCGCTCGCTGCCGGCGCTACCGTCGGGCCCGCTGGTGGCGGCGGCCCCAGCGCTAGTGGTGCTGGCCCCACGGCTGGTGGCGGCGGCCCCAGCGCTAACCGGAGTGCTTGGCGACCGTGGCGCAGGCTTTCTTGATGTTCGGGTCACTCGGCTGGACGTGCACGCCGAAGAAGGTCACATCGCACTGCTTGGCCTGCTTGTCGAGCGCATCGAGGACCTTCGCCCGCTGGTTGTAGAGCCCGAAGGCCAGCACCACCACGATCGCCAGCACGATGATCTTCGTGACGATCTTGGTGACGAAATAGGCGAGGGCCAGCCCGATCAGCAGGATCACGATGATCGCCCCGAGCCCGAGCCCCTTCACCTGGCTGGTGTCCAGCGCGGACAGTCGAGCCGGCGAGCCGGCGGTGGCCGCTGTGACGACGCCGGTGTGGACAGCTGCCAGGTTCATGCGGTGAGGCTAGCCGAGGCCACCTACTAACCTGGTCACGACGCACGTCCCGGCACGGAGGAGATTCACCTATGAGCACACCTGAGCGCGCGTTACAGGCTCCGCGGCGCCTCGACAAGGCTGTGCTGCGGATCGTCGCGCTCGGCGGGATCAGCGAAGTCGGCCGGAACATGACGATGTTCGAGAGCTATCCCGCCGGGGCCTCCAAGCCCAGGCTGCTCGTCGTCGATTGCGGAATGCTGCTCGGCAAGACGAACGCGCCCGGTGTCGACCTGGGGCTGCCGGACTGGTCGGCGTACCAGGATCGGCTCGCCGACATCGATGCCATCGTGCTCACCCACGGCCACGAGGATCACATCGGCGCGCTGCCCTACCTGCTGAAATCGCGCCCCGATATCCCGCTGATCGGGTCACGGCTCACGCTGGCACTGGTCGCGGCAAAGCTAGAACAGCACCGGATCAGGCCTGACCTGCAGATCGTCCGGGAAGGTGATCGGTTCACCACCGGGCACTGGGACCTGCAGTTCTACGCCGTGAACCACTCGATTCCGGACGCCCTCGCGGTCGCGGTCCGGACCCCGGGCGCCACCGTACTGCACACCGGTGACTTCAAGATGGACCAGACGCCGCTGGACGGCCGGATCACCGACCTGCCGGGATTTTCCCGGCTGGGCGACGAGGGTGTGGACCTGCTGCTGGCCGACTCCACCAACGCCGAGGTCCCCGGGTTCATCCCGAGCGAAATGGACGTCGGCAAGGTGGTGGCCGATGTGATCACCAAGGCCAAGGGCCGGGTGATCGTGGCCTGCTTCGCCTCGCACGTGCACCGCGTGCAGCAGGTGCTCGATGCTGCGCACGAATCCGGCAGGCTGGTGGCCCTGGTCGGCCGATCGATGATCCGCAACATGCAGATCGCCCGCGACCTCGGGCTGCTGCGGGTGCCCGAGGGCATCCTGGTCGAGCTTAAGGACGCCGAACAACTGCCGTCCTCGCGCGTCCTGCTGGTGTGCACCGGCTCCCAGGGAGAGCCGCTGTCGGCGCTGTCGCGGATGGCGAACCGCTCGCACCATCAGATCCGGATCGAGTCCGAGGACACCGTCGTCCTTGCCTCGTCGCTCATCCCCGGCAACGAGAACGCCGTCTACCGCGTCATCAACGGGCTGTCCCGCTGGGGTGCGCGGGTCGTGCACAAGGGCGTCGCCAAGGTGCACGTGTCGGGCCACGCCCCGGCCGGCGAGCTGCTGTTCCTGCTCAACGCCGTCAAGCCGTCCAACCTCAT
>JAVEES010000360.1 GCA_030840285.1 Pseudonocardiales bacterium | reverse complement strand
GTCGGGGGCCGGCGATGCGAAGGCCACCAAGTCGCAGGCGATGACGCTGCATGCGTCGCTGCCAACGTCGGCCGGCATTGGCGATTTTGCGGCGCTGGACGCCGCGCTGGTCGAGCTGGTGACCGCGGCTGACGCCAAGATCGGCGAACAGGCCGCGGCTCGCGACGCCGCCCGGGCTCAGGCTGTGGCCGCCAAGGAGGCGCTGATCGCCGAGGCCGAGCAGATCGCGGAAACGTCCACCCAATGGAAGGTCGCCGGCGACCGGTTACGCACGATCGTCGACGAGTGGAAGCTCATCAAGGGCATCGACCGGAAGACCGACGATGCCCTGTGGAAGCGCTTCGCGGCTGCCCGCGATGCCTTCGGCAAGCGCCGAGGCAGCCATTTCGCCCAATTGGACACCGAACGCGAGGCAGCCCGCTCCATCAAGGAGAAGCTCGTCGCCCAGGCCGAGGAGCTGGCCGGGTCCGATGATTGGCGCGAGACCGCGGCGGCGCTGAAGGAATTGATGAGCCAGTGGAAGGCCGCACCTCGGGCCAACCGAAACACCGAGGACGCCCTGTGGAAGCGGTTCCGCGCTGCGCAGGACAGTTTCTTCGAGCGACGTTCCGGGCTGTTCGCCGAGCGTGACGCCGAGCAGGCGCAGAACCTCAAGGAGAAGGAAGCTCTGATAACCGAGGCAGCGGCCCTGGACCTGTCGAACCCTCGTCAGGCGCAGACCGCGTTGCGGGATCTGCAGGAACGGCTGGAGGCCATCGGCCACGTTCCGCGCGAGGCGATGCGGCGTACCGAAGACCGGATGCGCGCGGCTGAACAGCGCGTACGGGACGCCCTCGACGCCGATTGGCGACGTGGCGCGGCTGAGTCCAACCCGTTCCTGGCTCAGCTCAGAGAGCGCCTGGCAGAGGCCGAGCAGAAGCTGGAGCGGGCGAAGGCGAGCGGCGACCGGGGCAGGATTGCCAAGGCCGAGGCGGACGTCGCACAGCGGCGCGCTCTGCTGCCCGAGTAGCGGGCTCTGCTGCACCAGTCGGGAGGCGCTCGGCTGCTCGAGTAACGGGCGATCCTTCGCCGGTCTTCGGCTAGGCCTCGCTGCGTCGGCCGATGCTCAGCAAGCCGCCGCCGCCGATCCCGGCCTGTTTGAGGCCCACCCCACCGACCGGCCCGCGCCAGGGGCGGTGCGAGGAGATGCCGCCGTCGGCCACCAGGTGGTGAGGGGCCGCGTAGGTGACGGTGGCGCTTACCAGATCGCCGGGACTGATCGTGGCGTCGCCGGTCGCCACATGAACCAGCCGACCATCGCGGGCGCGCCCGGAGACCCGGCCGGTCGCGCCGTCCTTCTTGCCCTTGCCCGTGCTCACCAGCACGTCCACCTGCCGGCCCACCAGGCGCTTGCTCTCGTCCCAGCTGATCCGCTCCTGCAGCTCGATCAGCCGGTCGTAGCGCTCGGTCACGACAGCCTTGGGCACCTGGTCCTGCATCGAGGCGGCGGGGGTGCCGGGTCGGGGTGAGTACTGGAAGGTGAAGGCGCTGGCAAAGCGGGCCTGCTCGACGGCATACAGCGTCTGGGCGAAGTCCTGCTCAGTCTCGCCGGGAAATCCGACGATGATGTCGGTGGTGATCGCCGCATGGGGCATCGCCCGGCGTACCTGCTCGATGATCCCCAGATACCGACTCTGCCGATACGAGCGCCGCATCGCGCGCAGGATCTGGTCAGAACCCGACTGCATGGGCATGTGCAGCTGTGGACAGACATTGGGCGTCTCAGCCATCGCCTCGATGACATCGGTGGTGAAGTCGCGGGGATGCGGGCTGGTGAACCTGACCCGGTCCAAACCTGCGATCGAGCCACAGGCGCGCAACAGCTTGCCGAACGCCAGCCGGTCACCGAAGGATCGACCATAGGAGTTGACGTTCTGCCCGAGCAGGGTGATCTCGGTGACGCCTTCGGACACCAGGGTTTCGATCTCCGCGAGCACATCACCGGGCCGCCGATCGGTCTCGGTTCCGCGAAGGCTGGGGACGATGCAGAAGGTACAGGTGTTGTCACAGCCCACCGAGATGGAAACCCAGGCCGAGAACGCTGACTCCCGACGAGAAGGAAGGTCGGAGGGGAAGTTCTGAAGGCTGTCCACTATCTCGACCTGCGCCTCGGCATTGTGCCGGGCACGTTCGAGCAGCACCGGCAGGCTTGCCAGGTTGTGCGTGCCGAACACCACGTCGACGATCGGCGAACGCTCCAGGACCTTGTCCTGGTCCTTCTGTGCGAGACAGCCGCCGACCGCGATCTGCATCCCGGGGCGGTCGCTCTTGGCCCCCACCAGCTGGCTCAGGTTGCCGTACAAACGGTTGTCAGCGTTCTCGCGGACGGCGCACGTGTTGAACACGACGAGATCGGCATCGTTACCGGACTGGTCGGCCGCCCGGATATAGCCAGCCTGTTCCAGCAGGCCCGAGAGCCTTTCGGAATCATGCACGTTCATCTGACAGCCATAGGTGCGGATGGCGTAGGTACGCCCGCCGGCCGGCTGACCGTCCGCCAACTGTGGCACGTCTACTTCGCTCATGACGCGCTTCAGAGTACGGGCTGAGACATGTTCGGGAGCACCTCGGCCCTCGACAGGCTGACCGGCACGCCATCACCGCTCAATGGGCAACTTCGGTGGCGCGCAGCTCCCTAACTACGGTGACCCTGATCTGACCGGGATAGGTCAGCTCGTCCTCGATCTGCTTGGCGACCTCGCGCGCGATGACACCAGCGGCCAGATCGTCGATCTCGTTTGGCTGAACCATCACCCGTACCTCGCGGCCCGACTGCATGGCGAAGACCTTCTCCACCCCAGGCTTCGACGCAGCGATCTGCTCGATCCGTTCCAGTCGCTTGACGTAGGTTTCCAGCGATTCGCGCCTGGCGCCTGGCCGGGCGGCCGAGCAGCTGTCGGCGGCCTGGGTGAGGACGGCCGCGACCGTCCGGGGCTGGACCTCGTTGTGGTGCGCCTCGACCGCGTGGGCGACGGCTTCGGACTCGCCGTACTTTCGCAGCAACTCGGCGCCGATGATGGCGTGCGAGCCCTCTACCTCATGTGTCAGGGCCTTGCCGATGTCGTGCAAGAACGCCGAACGCTTGATGGGGGCGGGCTCGATGCCGAGTTCGGCGGCCATGACGCCGGCTATGTGTGCCGTCTCGATGAGGTGCCCGAGGACGTTCTGGCCATAGCTGGTGCGGTACTTCAGGCGGCCCAGAGTCGGGATGAGGTGCTCGTCCAGATCGGTGATCCCGACCTCTGCGACGGCATCCCGGGCGGCGCGCATGCACAGCTCATCGACCTCGGCGCGGGCAATCTCATACACCTCCTCGATCCGGTGGGGATGGATCCTGCCGTCGAGAACGAGCTTCTCCAAGGCGATTCGTCCTACTTCGCGGCGTACCGGGTCGAAGCAGGAAAGCAGGACGGCCTCCGGCGTGTCGTCGATGATGACATTGACACCGGTAACCGACTCGAAGGCCCGGATGTTGCGACCTTCGCGGCCGATGATCCTGCCCTTCATCTCATCGCTGGGCAGGTGCAGGACGCTGACGACCGTCTCGCTGGTCTGTTCGCTGGCCACCCGCTGGACGGCGTCCACGACGATCGCCCGGGCCCGCTCAGTTCCTTCAGCTCGGGCTTCGGCCTCGATGTTTCGTACCAGCGCCGCGGCGTCGCGACGTGTTGTCGCCTCGACCGCGTTCAGCAACTCGACCTTGGCATCTTCGGCGCTGAGGGCCGCGGCGTGTTCGAGGGCGGCCACCCGCTCCGTCGCGAAGGCCTGCCGATCGCGATCGAGTTCGGATCTCAGTTGCTCGATGCCGGTCTGGCGCTGTGCCAACTCGTGCTCGGCCGTGGCAATCTCGTTCTGGCGCTCGACCAACTGCTGCAATGACCTGTCCAGATCCTTCTCGCGGCGATCGAGTTCGGCGCCCCGCCGTTCGAGCTCGATGCGCTCACGCTCGATGTCGGCCGTGCGAACAGTCAGTTCCCGGTCGGCATCCCGTCGTGCGTCGAGGATCAGGTCCGATGCTTGCGCCTCGGCGCGCCTCCTCGAGGTCTCGGCCTCCACCCGAGCAGCCTCGGCGCTTGCGCGGGCAGCCTCCACCTCGGTGCGAACAGCACGCCGCAGAGCCTCTGCCTCGGCAGCCACGGACGTCCTCAGCGCTTCTGCCTCATTTTCGGCGCGCTCACGAATCGAATGGAATTGCGTTTGGAGCGCCTCTAACTCGCCGGTCTCCGATTCAAGCTCGGCTCGGCCGGCCGTACCACGGTGTTGCGCCTTGGTGGAGTACAACGACAGAAATCGAAGCCCGAGAACCAGCAGCAGAACGAAAACGGCGGCGATGGCGATAGTTGGAGCCCAGCTGCTCATGACCGACCTCCCCTCGTCGCTCAGTGGTTTCCCACCAGCGACACAGCCCAGGAGACCGGACCTGACGGACCGGATGTCGATGAGAACACGGGCCGACCTGCTGAGTTCAGTACTCTGCGGGCCGCCGCTAACGGACTCGCTTGCTCCTCGTCCTCGTCACCATCACGATCTTTCAAGCAAACATTTCGCTATATGTTCATGCGCGGGATGTCGCGCACCCTATCTCCTGATCATGTGAGGCTATATCGATCTTCCCAGGGGTCAAGCCAATCCGGACGCCGTGTCGTCCAGAGCCGCTGTATCGAGTGCACCCCCGGCCGCGATCACAGCCTCGCGTACCACCGCATAGGACAGCGCCGAGGAGTACCCCTTGCGGGCCAGCAGGCCGAGAAGTCGTCGCGTCTGTACGGTCGGGTCCAGACTTGTCATCGAACGCAGTTTGCGCTCGACCAGGCGGCCTGCTGTCGCACGCTCGGTGTCGGCATCGACATTTGCGGTCGCCGCCTCGACGATGTCATCGGCGACTCCCTTTTCTTTCAGTTGACGTCTCAACTCTCGACCCGCCAAGCCACGTTCAGCCACCCGTGAGGTAACAAAATCCTCTGCGAACGAGGCGTCATCGATGAGTCGCACCGCGGCGAGACGCTCCAACACGGTATGTGCCGCTTCGTCGGGTACGTTCCGTCGGCGCAGTTCCGCTGCCAGTTCGGTTCGAGTACGCGCACGAACCGTGAGCAATCGCAGGCAGATGGTTCGCGCGACCGACACCGGATCGACGTCACACTTGTCAGCCAGTTCGTCGGGCGGTGGACGTGTGCCGGCTACCGCCGTCCTTCGAGCGTCGGTGGGCGACGTCGAGTTTGCTGCGCCGCCCACCGACCTCTGTCGTGCCACCAGGATCGCCTTTAGAAGTCCACCGGAGCAGGCAACGGCGCTTCTTCGGTGACTTGTGCACCGATCCCAAGCTTCTCTTTGATCTTCTTCTCGATCTCGTCCGCAAGGTCCGGGTTGTCCCGCAGGAAAGTACGGACGTTCTCTTTGCCCTGACCGAGCTGATCGCCCTCGTAGGTGTACCAGGCGCCAGACTTGCGAATGATTGCCTGATCGACACCGACGTCGATCAACGAACCTTCGCGGCTGATGCCATGGCCATAGACGATGTCGAACTCCGCCTGCTTGAAGGGCGGCGCGACCTTGTTCTTCACGACCTTGACGCGGGTCCGGTTACCCACCGCGTCGCCGCCATCCTTCAGAGTCTCGATCCGCCGAACGTCCAAGCGAATCGAGGCATAGAACTTGAGCGCCTTGCCACCGGTAGTTGTCTCGGGGGATCCGAACATCACGCCGATCTTCTCGCGCAACTGATTGATGAAGATGGCGGTCGTACCCGAATTGCTCAGCGCACCTGTGATCTTGCGTAACGCCTGGCTCATCAGCCTGGCTTGCAGACCGACGTGGCTGTCCCCCATCTCGCCTTCGATTTCGGCTCGCGGGACCAGGGCGGCTACCGAGTCGATCACGATGACGTCCAGCGCACCGGATCGGATCAGCATGTCCGCGATCTCCAGGGCCTGCTCGCCGGTGTCCGGCTGGCTGACCAGCAACGAGTCGGTGTCCACGCCGAGTGCCCGAGCATAATCCGGGTCCAGAGCGTGCTCGGCATCAATGAATGCCGCGATGCCGCCTAATGCCTGGGCATTGGCCACGGCGTGAAGTGCGACGGTTGTCTTACCGGAGCTTTCCGGACCGTAGATCTCGACAACTCGGCCTCGTGGCAAACCGCCGATGCCCAATGCCAGGTCGAGGGCGATCGACCCGGTAGGGATGACCTCGATCGGCACGGACGCTCGCTCACCCAGCCGCATCACCGAGCCCTTGCCGAAGTTCTTGTCGATCTGACCCAGTGCGACTTCCAGAGCCTTGTCGCGGTCGAATGCAGCTGCCATCGTGTGGTACCTCTCTCAACTCTCGGGTGTTCCTCAGTTGGCTGCGACGTTAGATGTGGCCACCGACAATTTCGTCGGCTCGACCAGATCTGTGGACGACCGCGCGCTTCACCAGCGTAGACGAACATCTGTTCGATTGCGCTACGGACACGCCGAGGAACTCAACGAAGAGAGGAGGAAACTTCGAACTCCTGGCAGATAGCGCGCCAGATGGTCTTGGGCGAGTCCCCGCGGGACAATGCCTCGTCCACCGTCGCACCCAAGCTCGGCAGCCGGTAGTCGGCAGCGATCGAGCGGGCGTAAGCCACCCCGAACCGCAGCTCCATGCGCTGCCAGAAATCGCTCAACCTCACCGTGTCATCTTATCGGTTGGAAAGCCGAGACTCCGTCGACAAGGATCTGCGCATGCACCACTCCACGCCTCCTCCAGCAACCCCTAAGCCCGTAACGCCTCGTCCGGCAACGCCTAAAGCGGCCACGCCCGCTCCGGACCCGGCTCGCTGGTTCAGTCTCGAGCGGCTGACCGGCCGGCTGGTCGACCTGGTGCCGTTGGCCTACGAGCACGCTGCGGGTTACCTGGCGGCTGCCCAGTCCGACGGCGAGGCCGAGGAAGTCTTCCGCTCGATGGCCCTGGTACCGCCGGTTGCCGTCGCGGATGCGCAATCCCAGATCGCCGCCGCCCTGGCCGCGCGCGCCCGCGGCGAGCGGCTGCCCTACGCCCAGCTTGACCCAGCCACAGGTGCGGTGATCGGGACGACGAGCTTCTACGAGGTCAACCCGGCACTTCGGAGTGTCGCGATCGGTCATACCTGGCTGGGTCATCGCTGGTGGCGGACGGGGCACAACACGGAGTCGAAGTTGTTGCTGTTGACGCATGCATTCGACGTATTGGGCGCGGTCCGGGTGGTCTGGCACACCGACATCCGCAATATCCGCTCCCAGGCTGCCATCGAGCGGCTGGGCGCGGTCCGCGAGGGTGTGCTGCGCAAGCATCGGATCAGGCTGGACGGGTCCTGGCGCGACACCGTCCAGTACGCGATGTTCGACGAGGACTGGCCCGCCGCCCGCGACAAGCTGTCCGCGCGGCTACTCGGCGGCTGAGCAGGAGGGCACCGTTCTGTCGTAGCCAGCAGGCAGACTGGAGATATGGACGCGTTCTTCTCCCCGGCCACCCAGGCCTGGTTCGAGGGCGCCTTCGACCAGCCGACCGACGCACAAGTCGGCGCCTGGCAATCGATCGCCAAGGGCGAACACACGCTCGTGGTCGCGCCGACCGGATCCGGCAAGACGCTGGCTGCCTTCCTGTCAGCCATCGACCGGCTTTCTGCGCTGCCCGCCCCGGACGACCCCAAACAGCGCTGCCGGGTTCTCTACGTCAGCCCCTTGAAGGCGCTGGCTGCGGACGTCGAGCGGAATCTGCGCTCGCCGCTCATCGGCATCTCGCAGGCCGCGCTGCGACTCGGCCAGCCTGCACCGAACATCACCGTCGCCACCCGGTCAGGCGACAGCACGCCCGAGGACCGCCGATCCTTCGCCCGTCACGGCGCCGACATCCTCATCACGACGCCGGAATCACTCTTCCTACTGTTGACCTCCGCGGCTCGTCAGGTGCTCGTCGGGGTCGAAACGGTGATCATCGACGAGGTCCATTCCGTGGCGGCGACGAAACGTGGAGCGCACCTGGCGCTCAGCCTGGAACGTCTCGATGCGCTGCTGCCGCAACCCGCCCAGCGAATCGGTCTGTCCGCGACCGTCCGTCCCATCGACGAGGTGGCCACCTTCCTCGCCGGAGGCCGGCCGGTGTCGATCGTGGCACCCTCGTCGAGCAAGGAACTCGAGCTGTCGGTGGTCGTCCCGGTGGAGGATCTGAGCCAGCTCGGCGACGGTCCGGTCGGCGAAGAGCAAGACCCTCGGCAGCGGTCATCGATCTGGCCGCACGTCGAATCCAGGGTGCTCGACCTGATCGACAGCCATACCTCCACGATCGTCTTCGCGAACTCGCGACGGCTGGCCGAGCGCCTGACCTCGCAGCTGAACGACCTGGCCGCCGAACGGGATCCCGAACGCGGGATCGTCGCCCGTGCGCATCACGGGTCGGTATCGCGCGAGCAGCGCCAGATCGTCGAGGAGGAGTTGAAGGCGGGCCTGATCCCAGCCGTCGTGGCAACATCCTCGCTGGAACTGGGGATCGACATGGGGGCGGTCGATCTGGTGATCCTGGTGGAGTCGCCACCGTCGGTTGCCGCCGGGACCCAACGACTCGGTCGGGCCGGGCACCAGGTCGGCGCCCGGTCTGAAGGCGTCATCTTTCCCAAGTACCGTGGCGATCTGCTCGAGTCGGCCGTCGTAGCCGAGCGGATCAGGCACGGCGAGATCGAGTCGCTGCGCTATCCGCGTAATCCGCTCGACGTGCTCGCCCAGCAGATCGTGGCGATGGTGGCGATGGATACGGTGACGGTCGAAGAGGTCGAACAGCTCGTCCGGCGCAGCGCCTGCTTCGCGAGCTTGCCGCGCTCGGCACTGGATGCGGTTCTGGACATGCTCGCCGGGCGCTATCCCTCCGATGCCTTCGCCGAGCTGCGGCCACGGCTGGTGTGGGATCGCATCACCGGTGAGCTGACAGGCCGGGGAGGTGCCCAGCGCCTTGCCGTCACCTCTGGCGGGACGATCCCTGACCGGGGCATGTTCGGCGTCTTCCTGGCGGGATCGGACGGCCCCGGCAAGCGCGTCGGTGAACTCGACGAAGAGATGGTCTATGAGTCTCGGGTCGGAGAGGTGTTCCTGCTCGGCTCGTCATCCTGGCGCATCGAAGACATTTCCCAGGACCGGGTGCTGGTCACCCCGGCGCCCGGCCAGGTCGGCAAGATGCCTTTCTGGAAAGGCGATTCGATCGGACGGCCGGCAGAGCTCGGCCGTGCGTTGGGTGCCTTCGTCCGAGAGATCGGCTCAGCCGAGCAGGCCGCGGGACTGGCCAGGGCCCAGCGAGCGGGCCTGGACGGATGGGCCGCGGCCAACCTCGTCGCCTACCTGAGCGAGCAACGGCAGGCAACCGGACACCTTCCGACTGACCGCACCATCGTGGTCGAGCGGTTTCGCGATGAGCTCGGGGACTGGCGGCTCGTGGTGCATTCGCCTTTCGGGGCACAGGTAAACGCGCCCTGGGCGCTGGCGATCGCAGCGTCGCTGCGCGAGCAGCACGGCACCGACGTGCAATCGATCCACTCCGACGACGGCATCGTGTTGCGGCTACCAGACACCACCGCCGAGCCTCCCGGCTCTGAGCTGGCCTTGTTCGATCCAGCCGAGATCGAAGGCATCGTGACCGGCGAGGTGACCAACTCGGCGTTGTTCGCCTCGCGGTTCCGTGAGTGCGCGGCACGCTCGCTGTTGTTGCCCAAGCGCGATCCACGGCGAAGATCGCCGCTGTGGCAGCAACGACAGCGAGCCAACGCGTTGATGCAGGTCGCCAAGGACTACGGGCAGTTCCCGGTCGTCCTGGAAGCGCTGCGCGAATGCCTGCAGGACGTATTCGACCTGCCCGGCCTGGTCGACCTGATGCGCCAGCTGCAGTCGCGTCAGGTTCGCCTCGTCGAAGTCGAGACGACGAGTCCGTCGCCGTTCGCGCAGTCCCTGCTGTTCGGCTACGTCGGAATGTTCATCTATGACGCCGACCTGCCGCTGGCCGAGCGACGCGCACAGGCGCTCACCTTGGACACCTCACTACTCGCCGAACTGATGGGTTCGCCGGATCTACGGGATCTGCTCGACGAGTCCGCGATCGAGGATGCGATAGCTGACGCGCAGCGGCTGAGCGAATCCCGACGGGTGTCGGGACCCGACGCGACGACCGATCTGCTGCGCGAGGTAGGCGATCTCACGACCGCGGAGGCCATCGCACGCGGCGCCACGGAGTCCGATCTGCGACTGCTGCTGTCCAGCCGGCGGGCGTTGCTGGTGCGGATCGCCGGAGAGGAACGCTGGCTGGCAATCGAGGACGCTGGTCGAGTCCGTGATGCATTGGGCGTCGCACTGCCGGTCGGCGTACCGGAGGCGTTCACCGAGGTTCTGGCCGATCCGCTGGGTGACCTGCTTTCTCGCTATGCGCGCACGCACGGACCGTTCACCGTGGATCAGCCGGCTGGCCGCTTCGGCCTCGGCACCGCTGTCGTCCTGTCCGGGCTCGAACGCCTGGTCGCCAGTGGACAGGTGATCGCCGGCGAGTTCACCGCGGCAGGGACAGGACGGCAATTCTGCGGTGCCGGGATGTTGCGAACGATCCGGCGCCGCTCGCTCGCCGCCCTGCGCCGCGAGGTCGAACCGGTACCCCAGTCGGCCCTGGCTCGCTTCCTTCCCGAATGGCAGGGTGTGGGCGGCGGCCGGCGCACCAGGGGCGTCGATGGCCTGGCCCGGGTGATGGAGCAGCTCGCGGGAGTGCCGGTGCCGGCCAGCGCGGTCGAGAGCTTGGTGCTACCTTCCCGAGTTGCCGACTACTCCCCCGCGATGCTCGACGAACTGACTAGCGCCGGCGAGGTTCTCTGGGCGGGAGCGGGCACGTTGGCCCGCAATGACGGGTGGATCGCCTTCGCCCCGGCCGAGGCAGCGGACGCCTTGCTGCCGCCGGTAGCCGAATTCGAGTTCAGCACGCTGCACAAGGCGATTCTCGCTGCGCTGGACAGCGATCAGGCGCTCTTCGCGCGCAGCCTGCTGGATCGAATCGAAGGCGATTGCCCGGCAGCCGAGGTCATCAGCGCCGTCTGGGATCTCGTCTGGGCAGGCGCACTCACCAACGACACCTTCGCTCCGGTTCGTCATCGGCTCGGGTCCGGCAGAACGTCGCACAGCAGCCGGAAGCCGGTGCCGCGGTCCCGCTACGGGCGCTTATCCCGTACGGCGATCGCGGCCGCCGCGCACGCGACGCGATCGGGCGGCGATGCCGGCGCTATCGGCTCAGCCCTGCCCGGCCGGTGGTCACAGCTTCCCAAGCGGATGGTGGACGAGACGCGCCGTGCCCTGATCCGCACCGAGGTCCTTCTGGATCGGTATGGCGTGCTCACCCGTGGCGAGGTGGCCGCTGAGGGCGTGCCCGGTGGCTTCTCGGCGATCTATCCCGTGCTGCGCCGCGCTGAGGAGACTGGACGGTTCCGTCGCGGTTACTTCGTCGACGGGTTGGGGGCTGCTCAGTTCGGCGTACCGGGAGCCGTGGATCGCTTGCGTGGCATGGCGGTGGCGGCCGACGAGCGGTCTCCGGCCGCCGACCAGCAGGACACGATCGTGCTCGCCGCCACGGACCCGGCAAACCCCTACGGCGCGGCGCTTGCCTGGCCTGAGCGGATCCGGCGGTCCGATCTCGACGACGGCCGGCGCGGGCATCAGCCAGCTCGCAAGGCCGGCGCCTTGGTGGTGCTGGTCAACGGTCATTGTGTGCTGTACGTCGAGCGTGGAGGCCGTACGTTCCTGTCCTTCAGCGACCGCGCCGACCTTCTTGAGCGGGCGGCGCACGCCCTTGCGGTCAGTGTTCGGGACGGGGCGCTGGGCCGGCTGCACGTCGAGACGGCCGACGGCGAGCGAGTGACCGCGTCGGCCCTGGGCGAAGCGCTCGAGCATGCCGGCTTCCGCCCGTCGCCCCGCGGCCTGCAACTACGGGGCTGATCGTGCCCGAGGGTGACACGGTGTTCTTGACCGCGCGACGACTGCACGAAGCCCTGGCGGGCCGGGTCGTCACCAGGTTCGAGCTGCGCGTCCCGAAGCTGGCGCTGGCAAAGGCGAGCGGCGCCACTGTCACCGAGGTGGTTCCGGTCGGCAAGCACATCTTGATGCGGCTGTCCGATGGCCGGACGCTGCGCAGCCATCTGCGCATGGACGGTTCATGGCTGATCGGGCCGGCCGGTGGCCCGCTTCGTGGCCGCGGCTCCGATATCCGCGCAGTGGTGGGCAACGAGGACCAGGTTGCCTCGGGCGTCCGGGTGCATGACCTGGATCTGGTCCCCTCGCCTGCCGAGTCGGAGCTGATCGGGCACCTCGGACCTGACCTGCTCGCCGACGAATTCGACCTCGCTGAAGCGCTGCGCCGGTTCGCCACCGTTCCCGAGCGCATGATCGGCGAGGCCCTGCTCGATCAGCGGCTGGTCGCCGGTATCGGCAATGTCTACCGGAGCGAGCTGCTGTTCCTCAATCGCCTCGATCCCTGGATGCCAGTGCGCGAGGTCGCGGAGCTGCCCGCCGTGCTCACCGACGCGGTACGGCTGCTGCGGGCCAACTGCGCCACCTACAACCGGTCCACCACCGGATGGCGCCAACCCGGACAGCAGTACTTCGTCTATGCACGGCGCGGGCGAGGCTGTCGTCGCTGCGGCACCAGCATCCGGCAGGACGAGCAGGGCAACTCATCGCAGGAGCGGGTGCTCTACTACTGCCCGTCCTGCCAGAACGTCGACCGGCGGCGTGCCGGCCCCTCGACCCGCTAGGACTCAGGTAGGCCGCTCGGATTGCTGCGGTACACCTTGTTCGGTCTGGGTGGACGGTGCGGCGGGATTGTCCTCGATCGCGGGATGCTGGCCGGTACCCACGGCGGCTGCCGCTCCGGTCCCGCTGCCCCCGGTCTGGTTCCCCAGAGAAGCGCGAATCTCATCGAGCCGTGATTGGGCTGCCATGTTCGTGGTTGCCTTCTTCACCTCGAGCATCCGGCCCTGAACAGAATTTGCCGCGAGATCGGCCTGTCCGAGCGCCGTCGTGTACCGCTTCTCGATCTTGTCGCGCACCTCTTCCAACGAGGGCGTGCTGCGGGGAGCGGCCAGTTCGCTCATCTGGTTGAGCGATGCCGACACCTGCTCCTGCATCTTGGCCTGTTCCAGCTGGCTCAAGAGCTTGGTCCGCTCGGCGAGCTTCTCTTGCAGCAGCATCGCGTTGTCCTGAACTGCCTGGCGCGCCTGCTGAGCCGCTCCGATGGACTGGTCGTGCAACTGCTTGAGGTCACCGGCGCCGGCCTCGGCGGTCACCAGCTGGTTCGCCAGAACTCCCGCCGTCTGTTCGAATTCGGCGGCCTTTGCCTCATCGCCCTCTGCACGGGCCTTGTCGGCCAGCACGAGTGCCTGCCGGGCCTGCGCCTGAAGCTGCTCGATCTGCCCGAGTTGCCGGTCGAGTTTGAGTTCCAGCTGGCGCTGGTTGCCGATCACGCTGGCGGCCTGCCGGGTAAGTGCCTCGTGCTGGTGCTGAGCATCCTCGATCGCCTGCTGGATCTGGATCTTCGGGTCAGCCTTCTCATCGACTTTGGCGCCGAACCATGCGGAGATGTACTTCCACGCCTTGACGAAGCCGTTTGCCATGACTCTTCTACGACCTTCCCCTGATCAGCTGCTTCATGCGAACAACTCGACGGCCACGCCTGCGGTTCCCGCCGATGAAGCCAAGTCTGCCCTATCGGGCTGGTAGAGGTCGATGAACTGCGAGCTCAGCCCCGCTCCAACGGCGGCAGACCTGCGATCAATATCTCGACGTCGGCCTGGATATCGCTGAGATCGGCCGGAGCTACCACGAAGGAAGACAGCCATCGCAAGACGGTGGGGGTACCCCGCCGGCCGTTGCGGTAGAGCGCCGCCTCGACGGCCTCCGCGACCCGGATCCAGCCGACCGAGCGAACGTCCACCCGGGATAGCGCCGCCAGGGTTGCCATGTCCTCGCCGCCCAGGGCCTCGAGCAACGGATGCTCAGAGATCTCCGTGGCGGCGCGGATCAGGGCTTGGGACAGCTCCAAGTGAGCGAGGTCGGAGATCACCCGGTCGATCTCGGCGACCAGCAAGGCGCTCAGCACGTCGTCCCGGGTCCTGAAATGGTTGTAGATCGTCGCCTTGGCAACGCCTGCCGCGGCCGCGACCTGCGCCATCGAGATCCGGGTACCGCTGACGGTCACCGCCCGTCGAGCGCCGTCCAGCAGCGCCGTGCGACTACGTGCCAGCGCGGCGCCGGCCCGAGTCGGACGCGGCGTCATTCCGAGCTCCGCCGCGCGCCGGCGCGCCGCGGCGGGCATCACCGACGCTGTCGTCGGCGTCAGCAGGATTTCGGTGAGTGGATCATTTCGGCGCGCTGACGAAGCCTTCATAGGGCAACGGTATGCCCGGGCCACCGGTGACACAGGGCGTCCGAGGCGCGACACGCCCTGTGTCTCAAGGCAGGGTCGAGACTTCTGAAGACAACAGTGGCCCGGCGGTCGGCCGGGCCACTGTTGTTCGTTTGGGTCAGGCAGCCACGTTCGGCAGCGCGCGCACGGTCGGTCCGCTCTGGTCGCGGTGCGGAGCCGGTGTCAGGACGGGTCCGCCCGGACGGGAACCGAGCACCATCGCGCGGTCGGCGGTCCGCTCCTGACGGCGCAAGGAGTCCGATACGGTCAGGAAGACCTCGGACAACGGAACGTCGAGAGCGTCGCAGATCGCGGCGAGCAGCTCCGAAGAGGGCTCCTTGTGACCACGCTCGATCTCGGACAGGTAGCCCAGACTGACCCGGGCGGCGGCGGAGACCTCTCGCAGAGTGCGGCGCTGTCGCAGGCGCACTGCGCGCAGGGTCTCGCCAACTACATGGCGAAGTACAGCCATCGTGCGATACCCCTCTCTTCGGCTGGCGCTGTCAGCACCTGATGCCACATCACCTTCGCTGAGGCGTTGCTGCGATCAGCCTAGTCCGGGCCTATGACGTGCCACCCGAACCCGACCGTTCGCCCTGAGCGAACTGGTTTCTGTATCAGCCGCGTTCACTGTCACGCCGCAGGATCGCTTCGCGCAGGAGGCCGACGGTTTCTATAACGGCCTGCGTGCGGATCCTGTTCCGATCACCGATGAGTTCCAGCTGTGCGACCGTCTCGGGAGCGAGCTCGTATCCCGGGCCGGAGATGGCGATGAACACGGTTCCGACCGGTTTGCCGTCCTGAGGCTCCGGCCCGGCAACTCCGGTGATCCCGATCCCCCAGTCGGATCCGAGGCGCTGGCGCACCCCATTGGCAAGCCCTTCGGCGACCGCCGGATCGACGGCGCCTCGGGTGGCGAGCAACTCCGCGTCCACGCCTACCAGGCTGAGCTTCAGGTCGGTGGCGTAGGCGACGACGCCACCGCGGAAGACCGTGCTGGAGCCCGCGACCTCGGTCAGCGCGGCTGACACCAACCCGCCGGTCAACGACTCTGCTACAGCCACCGTTTCCTGAGCGGCGCGCAGCATCTCGTGCACGTCCGCCACCAGTTCGCTCAACGTCGGATACTCGGGGGTGTGGCTAGGTACGGCGCCGAGCGCAACCTCGTCCGTCATGTCGTTGCGTCACGTCGAAGAGTGAACGCACGGGCGATGTAGTCAGCACCCGTGACCAGGGTCAGCACCACCGCGATCATCATCACCGTCGTCGCGGCGGCATGCCACAAGCCCGTTAAGGGAAGCACCAGCAGGCCGATCGCCCACGCTTGAAGCATCGTTTTCACCTTTCCGCCCCGGCTGGCCGGGATGACGCCATGCCTGATCACCCAGAACCTCAACAGGGTCACCCCGATCTCGCGGATCAGGATCACGATGGTCACCCACCAGGCCAGATCAGACAACATCGACAAGCCGACCAGCGCAGTCCCGATCAGCGCCTTGTCCGCGATCGGATCGGCCAACTTGCCGAATTCGGTGATGAGTCCACGCTTCCGAGCCAAGTCGCCGTCGATGAGATCGGTCAGGCTGGCGATCGCGAAGATGACACAGGCCACGACCCGCCAGCCAGTGGCGTTGCCACCCTGCTGGAAGAGGGCCAGCGCGAAGAATGGAACCAGGAGGAGCCGCAGAACGGTCAGAGCGTTGGCGATGTTCCACACCGAGACAGTGGTGACCGGATCGCCGAGCGGATCGGCCCGAGGCTCCAGATGGGTCATCGGGCGGGCCTGAGCTCAGCGATGAGATCGGCTCCTTCGTTGCCGGTGACCACAGCGGTTACCAAATCTCCGCGCGACAACCCGGACGAGGAGCCGGTCAGGATGACCGATCCGTCGGTCTCGGGAGCCTGATGCGCCGCCCTGCCGGTGGCCTGCCCTGGCTCCAGCTGCTCGATGAGAACCGTGACGGACTCCCCCAGCCGATCTTCGGCCCGCTGGTTGACCAGCTCGTCAGCCAGCGCGCTGACTCGTTGAACCCGCGCCGAGATCTCGTCAGAGTCGAGCTTGCCGGCGAACGTCTCGGCCTCGGTGCCTTCCTCGTCGCTGTAGCCGAACACCCCGACCACGTCCAGGCGGGCAAGGGTGAGGAAGCGCTCCAGCTCCTCCAGGTCGGCCTCGGTCTCACCCGGAAAACCGACGATGACGTTGCTGCGAGCGCCAGCCGTCGGAGCGATCGCGCGCGCCTGGTCGAGCAGCGCAACGAACGACTCGGTGGAGCCGAAGCGCTTCATGCGCCTCAGCACGCTGGTACTCGCGTGCTGGAAGGAGAGATCGAAGTAGGGCACGACGCCGGGAGTCGCCGCGATGACCTGCAGCAGCGACGGCCGGAGTTCGGCCGGCTGCAGGTAGGACACCCTGACCCATTCGATTCCGTCTACCGCGGTGAGCTGACCAAGCAGGGTCTCCAGCGCGCGCAGGTCACCCAGATCCTTGCCGTAGGACGTGGAGTTCTCGCTCACCAGAACCAGCTCGCGCACCCCGTTCTCGGCCAGCCAGCGCGCCTCTCCCAGGATGTCGGCAGGTTCGCGCGAGACAAACGCCCCGCGAAAGGAGGGGATAGCGCAGAAGGTGCACCGGCGGTCACAGCCCGAGGCGAGCTTCAAGTAGCCCACCGGCGAATCGTCCAACCGCTTTCGGGCACCGGTCGGACCCCAACGATGACCCGGCACCGCGACCTCGGCTACCGCGGCGGGCCGCTTAGCCGGGCTGATCGGCAGCAGCGTCCGGCGATCGGTTGGCTGATGAGCCGGGATCGTCCTGCCCTCCAGGACATCGGCCAGCCGCAGGTCGATACTCGGGTACGAGTCGAATCCCAGGATCGCATCGGCTTCGGGCAGTGCCGCGGAAAGCTGATCGCCGTACCGCTCAGCCAGGCACCCGACCGCGACCACCTTGCTGCCACCCTCGGCCGCTGCCAACAGGGTGTCGATCGAGTCCTTCTTCGCCGAATCGATGAAGCCGCAGGTGTTCACCACGACGACGTCCGCCTCGTCGGACTCGGTCAGTGACCAGCCGCGAGCCGAGAGGGTGCCGGCGAGCTCTTCGGAATCGACCTCGTTTCGGGCGCACCCCAGGGTGACGAGCGAAACGCTGCGCCGCGGCGCATCCGTGGACGGGCGCTGCGGCGATTCAGACACAGGCCACAGGCTACCCGTCCGGGCGCCCGCCACCGCCTCGATACGCTCTGCTGCGTGAGCAGCGCGGAACCCGAGACAGTCCGAGGACTCGCCCTGGTGCGGCGGGCGCGCACCTCCGACGTCCCGGGCATCAAACAACTCGTGGACACCTATACGGGTCAGCGCCTGCTGCTGGCCAAAGACACGGTCACGCTGTATGAGTCCATCCAGGAGTTCTGGGTCGTCGAACTCGACGACGAGATCATCGCCTGCGGGGCACTTCACGTGCTGTGGGAGGACTTGGGCGAGATCCGCACGCTCGCGGTGTCACCCGAGCACCGTGGACTGCGCATCGGCGACGGCATCCTGGCCGAGTTGATCTTGCAGGCCAAGGCTCTCGGGCTACGCCGGCTGTTCGCGCTCACCTTCCAGACCCGGTTCTTCGCGCGGCACGGCTTCGTAGAGATCGAAGGCACGCCGGTGGATCCCGAGGTCTACTCCCAGCTTCGGCGTTCCTATGACGCCGGAGTCGCGGAGTTCCTCGACCTCGAATACGTCAAACCGAACACGCTGGGAAACTCCCGGATGTTGCTGACGCTCTGAACGGCCAAATCCCTTGGTTTCGTCCCGCGCGCCTCATCAGTAACACAGGCCCAAGCCCTAGCCTTACGGCGGAGGTGTTGCCCATGACCGTGTTCCAGCTCAACAGATCCCAGTCCACCACGTGGACGCAGCCCACCCACGTTGCGCATCGGCCGGGCCGGCACGCTATCGAACTGCGGGCACGCATGACGCTGCGCCGACTGTTCTACGTGGCGCGGCACGCCGCTCGCTGAACCCGTATCCACTTCGAGCGATAAAGGGCCCGACCGCTTCCGGTCGGGCCCTTTATCGTGGTTGTCCAGCGCGCTAGAACGGTGCTGGCTCGTCCATGCCCGCAACGGCGTCATCATCGTCGTCGGCGACTAGGTCCTCGGCCGAGCCGCCATTGCGAATGGTGAAGATCAATCCGGCGAGCTCGTCGGGCTGCACCAGCACCTCGCGGGCCTTGGAACCCTCGGATGGCCCGACGATCGAGCGGGACTCCATCAGGTCCATCAGCCGTCCGGCCTTCGCGAAACCGACCCGGAGCTTGCGCTGAAGCATCGAGGTCGATCCGAACTGCGTCGACACGACCAGCTCGACGGCCTGCAGGAACAGGTCGAGGTCATCGCCGATGTCCTCGTCTATTTCCTTCTTCGCGGCAACCGGCGCGGTCACGTCCTCGCGATATGTCGGCTGCAGCTGCTCCTTGCAATGGTCCACGATCAGCTTGATCTCGTGATCGGTCACGTAGGCGCCCTGGATGCGCGCCGGCTTGGATGCTCCCATCGGCAAGAAGAGGCCGTCTCCCTTGCCGAGCAGCTTCTCAGCGCCTGGCTGGTCGAGGATGACTCGAGAGTCGGTCACCGATGACGTCTTGAAGCCGAGCCGGCTCGGGACGTTGGCCTTGATGAGGCCGGTGACCACGTCGACCGATGGACGCTGGGTCGCGATCACCAGGTGGATACCCGCCGCGCGAGCCAGCTGGGTGATTCGTACGACGGCGTCCTCGACGTCTCGCGGCGCCACCATCATCAGGTCCGCGAGCTCGTCGACGATGACCAGCAGGTAGGGATAGGGCTGGTACACGCGTTCGCTGCCGGGCGGCGGAACCAGTTCACCGTTACGGACCTTGCGATTGAAGTCGTCGATATGCCGGACGCCGGAAGCTTCCATGTCCTCATAGCGCATATCCATCTCGCGGACGACCCAGGCCAGCGCATCGGCGGCCTTCTTCGGGTTCGTGATCACCGGCGTGACCAGGTGCGGTATGCCCTGGTAGCCCGAGAATTCGACCCGCTTGGGATCGATGAGGACCATGCGGACCTGATCGGGCGTCGCCCTGGTGAGGATCGACAGGATGAGGGAGTTGATGCAGGACGACTTACCCGCACCAGTGGCGCCGGCGACGAGCAGGTGAGGCATCTTGGCGAGGTTCGCGACGACGAAGCCACCCTCGACGTCCTTACCCAGCGCGGCGAGCATGGGGTGATGATCGCGCGCCGCGACCGATGACCGCAGCACGTCGCCCAGCATCACGATCTCCGGATCGGTGTTCGGAATCTCCACGCCGACCGCGGACTTCCCCGGGATCGGGGAGATGATGCGAACGTCCGGACTCTTGACGGCGTAGGCGATGTTGCGGGCGAGCTGGATGATCCGCTCGACCTTGACGCCGGGCCCCAGTTCGACCTCGTAGCGGGTAACCGTGGGACCACGCGTGAAGCCCGTCACGGCGCAATCGACATTGAACTCCTCGAAGACCTGCGAGAGCGCGGCGATCACCTCGTCGTTGGCCTTGGTGTGGGCCAGATGCGGCGAGCCGGCGCCGAGCAGATCGGCGGACGGGAGCGTGTAGAGCCCGGCGCCGCCGTTCAGCTCCAGCTGGGTCGGACGGGTGATCGGCGGCAGGTCCTCCTCGACCGCAGGCGGGGTCGCGCGCGGCTTGCGCGGCTTGCGTGCCACCGCGGGTCCGAGGTCCGCCGCAGCGTCCGCATCGGTGGCGGGCTGCCCATCGGCGGTGAGCGGAAACGGGTCGTCCAGGAACGGATCGGGCTCTAGGTCCGCACCGGCCTTCGCGCTCCTAGCCCGCTT
>JAVEES010000359.1 GCA_030840285.1 Pseudonocardiales bacterium | reverse complement strand
TGATGGACGAGCTGGGCAAGGTCAAGCGGGTCGTCGAGAAACACGGCCCGATCGATGAGACCCTGCTCGTCCTGGATGCGACGACCGGCCAGAACGGCCTGACCCAGGCAAGGGTGTTCACCGAGGTAGCCGACGTGACCGGCGTCGTGCTGACGAAGCTGGACGGGACCGCGAAAGGCGGCATAGTCATCAGCGTGCAGCGTGAGCTAGGCGTGCCTGTGAAGCTCATCGGCCTCGGCGAAGGCGCCGATGACCTCGCGCCCTTCGATCCGGAGCAGTTCGTCGACGCCCTGCTCGGCGACCCGGTCGGTTGAGGCCGACCCGGTGAAGGCGCTCTACAAGCCCGGACCGCAGGCCGGCTTCGAGCTCGTCGACCGGCCCGAACCCGAGCCCGCGCACTCCGATGTCAAGATCCGGGTGCTGCGCACAGGACTCTGCGGCACCGATCTGCATATCGAGGCTTGGGACCCGTGGGCGCGCAGTGAGATCAAGACGCCGCTGATCCCGGGACACGAGTTCTTCGGCGAGGTGGTCGAGGTCGGCGCCGACGTGCGGGACGTCCGGGTAGGCGATCGGGTCTCGGGCGAGGGCCACATCGTGTGCGGAACCTGCCGCAACTGCCGGGCCGGACGGCGCCAGATGTGCATCCGAACCTCCAGCGTCGGTGTGCACCGTGATGGTGCCTTCGCCGAGTACATCGTGTTGCCCGAAAGCAACGTCTGGGTCCACCAGCACGGTATCGACCCCGACCTGGCGGCGATCTTCGATCCGTTCGGCAATGCGGTGCACACCGCGCTCAGCTTCCCGATGACCGGTGAGGACGTGCTCATCACCGGTGCCGGGCCGATCGGCCTGATGGCGGCAGCCGTCGCCCGCCATATCGGCGCGCGCTACATCGTGATCACCGACGTCAGCGCGCCGCGCCTGGAGCTTGCTCGCCGGATGGGTGTTGACCGGGCGATAGACGTCAGCACGGCGAGCATCGCTGAAACTCAGGCGGCGCTGGGCATGCGCGAGGGCTTCGATATCGGTCTGGAGATGTCGGGGCATCCCGGGGCGCTGCCGGACATGATCGCCAACATGAACCATGGCGGCCGCATTGCGATGCTGGGCCTGCCGAGTGAGCAGATCACGGTGGATTGGGCCAAGGTCGTCACCCACATGCTGACGATCAGAGGGATCTACGGCCGGGAGATGTTCGAGACGTGGTACGCGATGAGCGCGATGCTGCAGTCCGGTACGGCCCTGCGTGACGCGGTCTCGGCAGTCATCACCGACCGGTTCCCGGCCCGCGACTGGCAAGCGGGGTTCGACACGGCGCGGGCGGCCAGGGGTGGCAAGGTAGTGCTGAACTGGGAACAGGTCTGAGAGGAATCGCCATGTACGGCACCGTCCGCGAGCAGTTGCTCGACACGCTGGCCGAAATCCGGGCCGCGGGCCTGTACAAGCACGAACGCCAGATTTCCTCTCCGCAGTCGGCCCGAATCTCCGCCGGTGGCCGCGAGGTCCTCAACTTCTGTGCGAACAATTATCTCGGCCTGGCCGATCACCCCGACATCGAGCGGGCAGCGCAGAAAGCCATATCGGACTGGGGATTCGGGCTTGCCAGCGTCCGGTTCATCTGCGGCACCCAGACCCTGCATCTGGATCTGGAACGCGCGGTGTCGCAATTCCTCGGTACCGAGGCGACGATTCTCTACTCCTCCTGCTTCGATGCCAACGGCGGCGTCTTCGAGACCCTGTTCGGACCGCAGGACGCGATCATCTCCGATGAGCTGAACCATGCCTCGATCATCGACGGGATCCGGTTGTCCAAGGCGCAGCGACTGCGTTACCGCAATCGGGATATGGCAGATCTGGAGCAGCAACTGCAGGCCGCCTCCGGTGCCCGGCGCCGAGTGGTCGTCACCGACGGGGTCTTCTCGATGGACGGCTACTTGGCCCCGCTGGCCGAGATCTGCGAGCTGGCCGGACGTCATGGCGCCCTGGTCATGGTCGATGACTCGCACGCGGTGGGTTTCATCGGCGAACACGGTCGCGGTACGCCCGAGCATGCCGGGGTCAGCGAGCTGGTCGACATCTACACCGGTACGTTCGGCAAAGCACTCGGCGGAGCCTCCGGCGGTTACGTCAGCGGGCGCGCCGAGATCGTCGAACTCCTGCGGCAACGTTCACGTCCCTACCTGTTCTCCAATACGGTCGCGCCCGCGGTGGTCGCCGGAACCCTCACGGCGCTGGAGCTGGTGGCTGCCGGTAGCGAGCAGCGGCAGCGGCTCGCTCAGAATGCCGAGCTGTTCCGTGCCGGGATGAGCGAGGCCGGCTTCGACCTGCTGCCGGGCGAGCATCCGATCGTTCCGGTGATGTTCGGCGACGCCGCCACCGCCGCCCGGGTCGCGGATGCCATGCTCGAGCAGGGCGTTTACGTGATCGCGTTCAGCTATCCGGTTGTGCCCGAGGGCAAGGCGCGGATCCGGGTGCAGCTTTCGGCGGCGCACAGCTCGCAGGACATCCAGACCTGCGTGGCCGCGTTCGTCGCCGCTCGCGATGCGGTTCGTACTCACAGTGGACAAATCACTTATTAGGCTTCAAGGTGATGACATGCGACGCCTGATATTTCTGCTGACAGCACCGATGCTTGTCGCGGGCCTGCTTGCCGCGCCGGCCAGCGCCTCCACCTGGACGACCGATCACGGGGACAACCAGCGATCCGGGTACAACCCCGCCGAGACCCCGTACCGGGCTCTGAGCAAAGCCTGGAACACCGTCCTGGACGGCAAGGTGTACGCCTCGCCGATCGTCGTCGGATCCACGGTGATCGTGGCGACCGAGAACAACACGGTCTACTCGTTCATGGCCGACACCGGAGCGTTGCGATGGCGCCGGCACCTGCGCACAGCGGCTCCGACTTCGTCGCTGGCGTGCTCGGGCAACATCTCTCCGGTCAGCGGGATCACCGGTACGCCGGCCTATGATCCGGGGACGAACCGGATCTTCCTGGTGACCAATACCGCCGACGCCCAGAATCGGGCATTCCACGAGGTGTGGGGGGTGAGTGCCACCAGCGGTGCCGTGGCAATGACCCGCCGGGTTTCGGTTCCGGGCCAGGCCGAGAATGCCGAGCAGCAGCGTGGCGCCCTTGCCGTCTCGAATGGCAACGTCTACCTGCCCTTCGGGGGTTTGGCCGGAGACTGTGGCCAGTACCGCGGAGCGGTCATCTCGCTGAAGGCCAACGGTCAGCTGGGTGCCACCGCCTACGTCGTGCCCACCGCGAGGATGGGCGGCATCTGGGCGCCCGGCGGCCCGGTAGTCTGGAAGGACGGCTCGATCTTCGTCGCGGTCGGCAACGGGGCATCGACCAGCGGCCCGTACGACTATTCCGACTCGGTGACCAGGATCAGCCCCACCTCGACCCGGCTCGACTACTTCGCACCCACCAGTTGGGCCTCGGACAACGCCAGCGACCTCGACCTCGGTTCGCTGACGCCTGCGCTGACGAGCAGCGGTTATATCTTGCAGGCTGGCAAGTCGGGCAAGGGATATGTGCTTCGTGCCGACCACCTCGGCGGCATCGGCGGTCAGGTGTACACCGCGGCTCTGTGCACGGCGTTCGGGGTTTCGGCAGTGACCGGTACGACCGTGTACCTGCCCTGTACGGACGGACTCAGCAGGGTCGAAGTGCGGCCCGACGGCTCCTTCGTACGGGTCTGGCGTTCAACCGCGGCCTCGAGCTCCCCGGTCGCGGGCCCCGGCGCCCTGTACAGCGTGAACGGATCCAACTTGGTCGCCATCAACGCCCGCAACGGTGCGCAGCTCGGCTCGCTCGCCCTCGGGTCCTCAACCACCAGGTTCACCACTCCGGCACTGGCCGGCAACAAGGTATTCGTTGCCACCACCACGTCCCTGGTGGCCGTCAAGGTTGGCTAACCGCCAGCCCGCCCCTCCCCTTCCGCTTTGGGCGTCTGGAAATAGCCGCTGGAGGGCTGTTTCGGGGATTTCGGGACGCCCAAAGCGTGGCCAAGCTGGGCGTCAGACGCCGGGCGCGACGCCCATGTCCTGGTAGATCCCCAGCGGGTTACCCCATGGGTCGGTCAGGTTCGCGAAGCTGACGAGCCCGGGGAGCCGCTTGATCGGCCCCGGCTCGAAGCCCTTCGCCTGCAGGATCTCGACGCTCTTCTCCAGATCCTCGACCTGCAGCCGGAGCCGGAACGACGACGGCTGGATGTCCTCACGTCCAGTGGCTAGCTGAAGCCACGAGCCAGGCGAGATTTCCCACTCATAGAAATCAGGGTCCGGACCCATGTCCGGGTCACGACCGATCAGCGCGCAGTAGAAAGCCAGGGCCTCTTCCCGCTCGCCGACGTGGATCGCAATCGTCAGTCCGCGCACGCTCATCTCAGTCATGGGCCGACCCTATTGCATCGCCGATCGGCGCTCAGCGCGAGGCGAAGCGAGCCTGCGACGCCAGGGCGCGACGAGCCACATCGGTGCCATCGACCAGGGAGCGCCGCAACACCGGGTCCAGGCCATCGGCTGCCAACGCCTCTGCTGCCAGGGCCAGCGAGGAAGCGCTGGCGTGCGCGGTCGGGTAGGCGAGCAGGGCGATCCGGCCCAGCGCCCAGCCATGTCGGTGACCGGCCGTGGCCGGCATCTCCCGGAAGTATCGGCCTAGGAAGGGCGCGGTCAGCTCGCACTGACCCGGCTCGAAGAACCCTTCGGCCGTTGCGTACAACTCGTAAGCCGGAGTGTCACCCGGTTCGACCAGAA
>JAVEES010000349.1 GCA_030840285.1 Pseudonocardiales bacterium | reverse complement strand
GAGCGGGGAGTTCGTCTATGTGGGAGCCCCTAGACCGCCCGTCAGACGGCCGTCAGACCACCAGCCAGACCGCCGTCAGACCGTGCTCAGCCTGATCAAGGCATCACGTTCCTCAGTCGACTTGCCGCCCCATACGCCGTAGGGCTCGCGGGTCCTCAGCGCCCAGCTCAGGCAGGTCTGCGCGACCTGGCAGCGGCCACAGACCTCCTTGGCCAGTTGTTCCCGCCGTACGCGCGACGGCCCCCGCTCGTTCTCGGGGTGGAAGAAGGTGGCCGAGTCCAGCCCCCTGCAGGCGCCACGGGTCTGCCATTCCCAGTCATCTGCGCGCGGCGCAGGCAAACGAGATATATCTGCCACGGCAACCTCCCGTACGCCGGATTCGGGCACCGGCCGGCACCCTGTCACGGTCAACGAGCCGAAAGCGGGCAGGTAACGCGGGGAGCTGCGAAATTCCGGTCATACCCGATCAAGATCACCAGGCGTGAACAGTGCCTTAGCGCCTGCGGGGTTGGTGACGACGGGTCAGCGGGGATCAGTTGCGCTGGGATGCCAGCGCATCGGTGAAGCCGCGGGCATAGTCCCAAGAGACGTAGGCGTCCGGCGTGGGCTCCGCGGCCGGCTCATGGATACCGGTTCGCCCGTCGCCCAGCAGGCTACGCAAGTTGGCAGCCATCAGCGCCCACGAGAAGAAATGCTGCTCGCCGCAATCGCCGCAGTCCACCACGATCCCCAGGATGCCGTGCGGGGTGAGGGCCGTCTCGAATTCCTCGAGCTCGGCGAGGTCGGCAGCGATCTCACGGCGATCGGTCTCGGTGAGCGGCTCGACGGGGTCGAGGTCATCCAGCAGCGAGGACGGATCGTGGGGATCCCCCAGGAAAGGATCTATCGGCCCGAGGGCGGGGTCCCAGTGTGGGTCTGGGGCGGACCCGGAGAACGGATCGTGATAGCTCACGGCTCCCACGGTAACGCGCCAAAGCCGAACGCGACGAATCCACGGTGAAAATTTCGGCCTGGATCCGTGGATCGGTCGACCGACCGCGATGTCGATCGGCAACGTGATGTTCTCCAGCGCGGGTGGTTGTCAGGGAATTCGCGGGTATGGCGCTGCCTTAGAATGAGTTACCGCTGCCGGAGGAGCCCTCGTGAGCCCTGAAATACCCGAAAAGTTCGCCACCCTTGGCCTGACCTTCGATGACGTGCTGTTGTTGCCGGGGCCGACGGATGTGATCCCGAGCGAGGTCGACACCTCGACCTGGCTCTCACGCAACATCCAGCTCAGGGTTCCGCTCGTCTCCGCCGCGATGGACACCGTCACCGAGTCGCGGCTCGCGATCGCGATGGCACGTCAGGGCGGTATCGGCATCCTGCACCGCAACCTCTCCATCGAGGATCAGGCGCAGCAGGTCGACCTCGTCAAGCGCTCCGAAGCGGGCATGGTGACCCACCCGGTGACGACCTCACCGGACGCGACGTTGGCCCAGGTCGACGAGCTGTGCAGCCGGTACCGGATCTCCGGATTGCCGGTCGTCGATGCACAGGGCCAACTGCTGGGCATCATCACCAACCGGGATCTGCGCTTCGAGACCGACTTCTCCCGTCCGGTGTCCGAGGTGATGACGCCGATGCCGTTGATCACGGCGCCGGTCGGTGTCGACAAGAGCATCGCGCTGGGGCTGCTGGCCAAGAACAAGATCGAGAAGCTGCCTCTGGTCGACTCGGACGGACGGCTCCAGGGCCTGATCACGGTCAAGGACTTCACCAAGAGCGAGCAGTTCCCGCTGGCCACCAAGGACCCCGCCGGACGGCTTCGAGTCGGCGCGGCGATCGGCTTCTTCGACGACGCGTGGAAGCGCGCGATGGCGCTGGTAGAAGCGGGCGTGGACGTACTGGTGGTCGATGTGGCCAACGGCCATGCCGCTGGTGTCACCGAGATGATCCGGCGGCTGAAGGCCGAACCGGCCGCGGCAGGCGTCGACGTGATCGGCGGCAACGCCGCGACCCGAGCGGGCGCGCAGGCGTTGGTGGACGCAGGCGCGGACGGGGTGAAGGTCGGCGTCGGCCCTGGTTCGATCTGTACAACCCGGGTGGTGGCCGGTGTCGGCGTGCCGCAGGTGACGGCCATCTATGAAGCGGCGCTGGCGGCCAAGGCAGCGGGCGTGCCGGTGATCGGCGACGGTGGCCTGCAGTACTCCGGTGACATCGCCAAGGCGCTGGTGGCCGGTGCCGATTCGGTCATGCTGGGCTCGCTGCTGGCCGGCTGCGAGGAATCGCCCGGCGAGCTGGTTTTCATCAACGGCAAGCAGTTCAAGTCCTACCGCGGCATGGGCTCACTTGGCGCCATGCAGAGCCGCGGCCGCGCGAAGTCCTACTCCAAGGACCGTTACTTCCAGGGCGATGTCGCCAACGATGACCAGATCGTCCCGGAGGGTATCGAGGGTCAGGTGCCCTACCGTGGACCGCTGTCCTCGGTGGCCTACCAGCTGATCGGTGGTCTGCGGCAGTCGATGTTCTACGTCGGTGCGCGCAGCATCGCCGAACTTCAGGCCAACGGCCAGTTCATCCGGATCACCGCGGCCGGTTTGAAGGAGTCGCACCCGCACGATGTCCGGATGACCGTCGAGGCACCCAACTACTCGGGCTGATCCGCCTGCTCAGGCGGTCGCCCGCCCCGTGAACACGTTGCTCGCGGCGCCGCTGTGCAGGTGGCGGCGGATCCAGTCCGTCATCGCTGCCGGCGTCATGGGCGCTGCGATGTGCCAGCCCTGGGCGCCGTCGCAGCCCAGTGCTCGCAGGGTCGTCCACTCCTGCTCGGTCTCGACGCCTTCGGCGATGGCCGGCACCCCTAGCGCATGCGCCAGGTCGATCACTGCCTGGACGATGCCTGGTGCGCTGTCCTGGGCCGAGAGCCGCGAGACGAACGCGCGATCGATCTTGATCTCGTCCACCGGCAGGGACTGCAGCCGCAACAGCGAGGAATAACCGGTACCGAAGTCGTCCAGGCTCAGCGTGACACCGAGCTCGGCAAGCTCCTGCAGCACCAGGTTGAGCTCGTCGGGCTCCTGCGCGACAACCCGCTCGGTGATTTCCAGCTGCAGCATCCCCGCCGGAAGTCCATGCGCGCGAAGCCCATCGCTGACCAGGGTGGGCAACCGCCCACCGGCCAGGTCGGTGACCGAGACGTTGATCGCGACCTGGACGTTGAACTGCTCGTGGCGCCACTCGGCCATCTGGCTCAGGGCCAGGGACACGACCCGCTCGGTCAGCTGCGGCATGATGCCCGACCGCTCGGCCAGCGGGATGAACTCATCCGGCGCCACGAAGCCGCGCATCGGGTGATCCCACCGGATCAGCGCCTCGACGCCGAGCAGCCGGCCGTCCCGCAAGGACAGCTTGGGCTGGTAGTGCAGCTCGAGGGCATCGTCGTCCAATGCCTGGCGTAGCTCGCCCAGCAGGCCGAGCCGGTCCGCGGAGTTGCGGTCGCGCTGTGCCGAATAGGTGGCGATGCCCGAGCGAGTCTCCTTCGCGTCGTACATGG
>JAVEES010000334.1 GCA_030840285.1 Pseudonocardiales bacterium | reverse complement strand
GCCATCTCGACCGTCAGGTCACGGTGGAAGGCCGCCCAGCCGCTGGACACCATGTCCGGGATATGCACGTAGCCGACCCGTCCGTCGCTCGCAGCGTGCACGATCGCGCGACGGCCGGCCACCCAGTCCAGGTAGCGCAGCTCGACATCGTCGGCCAGCGGCTTGATCACCACCGACCGCGAGTCCTCGCCGCGTGAGAGTCGCAGCTCGACCGGCTTGTCCGCGGTCCCGCGCAGCAGGCCGGCCGGGCCCGAGGACGGCACGGGGCGGCCGTTGACCGCGAGGATCACATCGCCCGGCGCCGCGTTCACGCCTGGCGCCGTCAGTGGCGAGCGGGCGTCGCGTGCGGAGTTGTCGCCGGAGACGATCCGCTGGATGACCCATTGACCTGCCTCGTCGCGGGCCAAGTCCGCCCCGAGGAACGCCGGTTTGGTCAGCGGCTCATCCTTCGGCGGCGGTGGGGTCTCGTAGGCGTGCGACGTGCCGGTCTCCCCGTTGACCTCCCACAACAGGTCCGAGAGGTCGTCCCGGCTGGCCACGCTGTCCACCAGCGGGCGGTACCGGTCCACCACGGCTGCCCAGTCGATGCCCGCCATGTCCTCGATCCAGTAGTGATCTCGCATCAGCCGGGCGGTCTCATCGAGCATCTGTCGCCATTCGGCCGGTGGGTCGACGCTGAGCGTGATGCGCGACAGGTCGATCTCGACCGTCTCCTCGCCGTCCTCGGACGGCTTGTGGTCGGCGGGCACCACCTTCCAGGCGTCCTTGTCCCGGATGACGAGCTTCGTGCCGTCGCCCGATACCTCGACCGCGTCGATGCGGTCGGCGAGATCCATCAACTTTCGCTTGCCGAAGTCCCAGCGACGAAGGGCCGGACGGATGTCGTCGCCGGGGTTGCGCGACTCACCAAGCTCCCCGGCCACCGGCGAGTCGGTCCAGACCAGGCCGCCCTTCACAGCACGCAGGTCGGCCAGCCGTCCCGCCGCCACGGGAAAAGCCACCACCCGATCGCCGATGCCCTCGATGTCCACGGTTATCGATGCGACCTCATCGATGGCGTTGCCGTCGTCCTGGTCGCGCGCCTCGGCCGAGGGCGCAGGCCCCGGCTCATCGGACCGGCCGGCAAGCTCCGGCTCGAAGGGCGAGGTGGTATCCGCGGCCAGCGTGACGAGATAGGGCCGGGTGGCCAGCGGGAAGGCGAGGTCGAAGACGTGCACGTCATAGACCGGATCGAACGTTCGCGCGGACAGGAAGAACAGGTACTTGCCGTCGAGACTGAACTCCGGGTCGGAATCCAGGAAGCGCGCGACGGTGACGGACGTGATCCTGCCGGTGCTCAGCTCGGCGAGCCTGATGGACCGTAGCGATTCCTGCTGTTCAGCAGCGGAATATGCCAACCAGGCGGAGTCCGGTGAGAAGGCAAGTCCGGTGGGATCGCCGTTGGGGTTGGCCTCTAGTTCGGTCAGCGCGCCGCCGGCGACTTCGAGCGTCAGCAGCCGTCCGTCGTGGCTTGCCAGGGCCAGCGTGGAACCGTCCGGGCTGGCAACCAGCTCGAGCACCCGGCCGATCTGCCCGTCCGCGAATCGCCGGGTACTGCCGTCCGGCGCGGCGATCTCGACCGCGTCGTCACCCTCGGCGTCGGTCACGTACGCGACGGAGGCCGGCTCCTGGCCATCGCGGGAATTCAGGACGACCGGGCAGCGGTGCCGGACGCCGTCGACCGCGGCGATGGTGCGGGCCGGCCCATTGCGGTGGGTCAGCCAGACGACATTGCCACGAACCTCGACGGCGCTGGCACGGCCGGTCCGGTCGACGTCGAGCCTGCCGATCGCGCCGACCGGGTCGATCCTCCGGCGGATCCGGCCCGCCCGCGGGCTGCCGAGGCTGAGCTCGATCCGGCGAGACTGTGAATCGGCCGCCAGATCCTCCAGCAACCACAGCTGGCCCGCGTGCTGGTAGACCAGCCGGCTGCCGTCCCCGCCGAGTTGGCGGGCGTAGAAATCGTCGTGGTCGGTGTGCCTGCGAAGGTCGGTGCCCTCGGCGTTGACGGAGTAGACGTTGCCGTGTCCGGAGAAGTCGGCGAGGAAGGAGAGCCGGTCGCCGACGAAGGTCGGATGGCTCTTGGGACCTTCCAGCTCGGCAAGCAGCTCGCTGAATTCGCCGTCCTCGGACGGTGCGCTCCACAGCCGTCCGGCGGTGCCGCCGCGGTACCTCTTCCAGTGCGCGTGATCCCGCAGGTAACCCGTACCAGCCACCAACTGCCCGGATGCCGCCCACGCCAGGGCATTCACCGGGCCGTATGCAAGCTGCTGGGGAATCGCGTCGGGATCCTCGACCGAGATCGCGTAGGCCCACGTCTGACTGCGAAACGGACGCCCTCCCGACGACAGCACGATCAACCGGCCGTCGGGCGCGAAACCGGAAAGCGTGGTGCTGGCGCTTCCGAAATAGGTCAGCTGGCGCGCCTGGCCACCGGCCACCGGCATCACGAACGCCTCAGGGCTGCCGGCACGCCGCGAGATCCACGCGACGTGGCTGCCATCAGGGGACAACCGTGGCCGCGCGGCGGGCGTCGTGTCGGCCGTCAACCGAGACGCCCGGCCACCCTCGGCCGAAGCCAGCCAGACGTCGTCCTCCGCTACGAAAACGATCTGATTGCCGACGATGTGCGGGAAGCGAAGGTAGCCCGGCTGCTGATTCATCGAGCAAGACCCTAATGACCTGCTGGGCGGGCTCGCAACCGGAATAGCCGCGCAGCTCTGGCGCTAGGCCACCACGCCGAAGGCGGTCGAAATGATCTCGCCGCCAATCTCCAGACGCCAGGTGTAGCGACCGGGCGCCAGCGGAAGCGGCTGCACGTTGACCGTGAAGCTGGAATCGATCGGCGTGCCGATGGTCAATCCCGGCGGCCGGCCGACCTCGACCGTCGCGGTGAACTGCACCTGCTGGTCGAGCACTCCGTCCGGACCGGGCAGTAACACCGGCTGACCGTCGGCGTCGACCAGTTGCAGATTGAGTGGCAACTTCTCATTCGCGCGATCCCACGGCACCTTCAGCAGTCCGACGACGGCTTGCGGAGCGGTCGGCGTTCCGGTCACCGACCATCCGGCGCCGAGCATGCTCACCTTGCCGCCGTTGGCTTGGGCCGCGTCGGCCAGGATGAGCTGCACTTCTACCGGCGATGCCATGGACCCATCCTGCCAGTTCGGCACTGCTGCCGCGTGCAGTTCCGCCTCCCCCGCAAACGGCGAATCCGGTTCCCGCGGAGACGGCGAATCGGCTTCCCCCGGAAACGGCGAAGGGGTGGCCGCTGCCTGGGTCCGGGCGCCCCACCAGCGTCCGAACCCAGGCAGGGCCTGCTGTGGGGTTACTGGCGTCCGAGCGCGCGGTAGACCCAGCCTTCGGATCGCCACAGATCCCGATCCAAGGCGTTCCTGCCGTCGACGATGTTGCGCTGGCGAACAACGTCGGACAGCACCGAGGGATGCATCGTCCGGAATTCGCTCCACTCGGTCAGGTGAAGCACCACATCGGCGTCCGCACAGGCTTCCGCGGCGCTGGATGAGTAAGCCAGGGCGGGGAATGAAATGCGGGCGTTCGCCATCGCCTCGGGGTCATATACCCGAACCGCAGCACCCTCACGCTGGATTGCGGCCGCGACGTCCAGTGCCGGCGAGTCGCGGATGTCGTCGCTATTGGGCTTGAACGCGGCACCGAGCACCCCGACCCGCATGCCGGCAAGCGTCCCGCTGCACAACTGGCGAGCAAGATCGATCATCCGCGCCCGGCGCCGCAGGTTTATGGCGTCGATCTCTTTGAGAAATTCGACGGCCTGGTCTACCCCCAGTTCCTCGGCGCGCGCGATGAACGCGCGGATGTCCTTGGGAAGGCAGCCGCCGCCGAAGCCCAGGCCGGCATGCAGGAACTTGCCGCCGATCCGCTCGTCGTGCGAGAGCGCGGTGGCCAGTTGCGTGACGTCGGCGCCGGTAGCTTCACAGACTTCAGCCATCGCGTTGATGAATGAGATCTTGGTGGCCAGGAACGAGTTGGCAGCTACTTTCACCAGCTCGGCGGTCGCGAAATCGGTCACGATCAGCGGCGTGCCGCTCTCGAGAATCCGGGCATAGACATCGTGCATGACCTTGATCGCTCGGTCGGATTCGGCGCCGAGCACCACCCGGTCCGGCGTCAGGGTGTCGGCCACCGCGAACCCTTCGCGGAGGAACTCGGGGTTCCACACGAGGTCGCCGCCGGCCGCCTGTACCTGCTGAGCGATCCCCGCGGCGGTGCCCGCAGGGACGGTCGATTTGCCGACAACCACGGAGCCTGCCTGCAGGACCGGGATCAACGCGTCCACCGAGCCGTGGACGTAGGACAGATCCGCGGCGTTCGATCCCTTGCGCTGCGGGGTACCGACGCAGATGAAATGAACCTCGCCGAATGCGCCGATCTCGTCGTAGGAGGTGGTGAACCGAAGGCGACCGGCCTGCAGATTCCGCTGCGAAAGCTCGGGGAGGCCGGGCTCGAAGAATGGCACCTCGCCGGCATTGAGCCGCGCCACCTTCGAGGAATCGGTGTCGATACCGAGTACTTCATGGCCCAGTTCAGCCATCGCCGCGGCATGGGTCGCACCGAGGTAACCGGTACCGATAACGGTCAATTTCATATGGTGATTCCTTTCACGAGCGGGGCGCGTTCAATCCTCACGCCAGCAACGCTGCCGGGCTGGCGGTCTAGCTCGGCATCGATTCGTACGCTCAGACGTCGATCAACGGTCTCGTCAGCCGTCTAGTCGGCTGAACTGCGCTGCATTGCGCTGAACCTGCGCCGCCCCGCGGCTCTGCGGAGGACGGTGAGGCAGTGCGGTTCGGTGCTGTTCGGACGATCCCAGCCTGAACACGCTCTGTTACCAATCTGGTTGCACTTTCGTGTACGAAAAGTTACAGGAAGTCATCGGTAGCTGTTCGGGTGAGGTCCTCGCCGACGTTAGGTGCGAGAAAACTGGTTGTTACAGAGCGGCGGTTACTCTCGGTCAATGCAGTTCACCGTGCTTGCGAAAGCGCACCGCACAGCACTGGTGGCCACCCTGACCGCCTGCGCACTGGCCGTCGGCGTGCTCGCCTTCGCGTTGCGGCCGCACACCGCCGTCCCATCCCATTGCACGCCGACGGCGACATCCGAGCCAAGCTGCGGGGCGTGGTGGGGTGCGGCGCTGCACGCCAGTGATTCACATCTCGTCTCGGCCGTATCTGCCCGAGAGCAAACAACCCGCCGGCGCCTCGACATCGTGCACACCTATCACCGGTGGTACGACACGTTTCCTACCGCCAACGAGGTGAAGTTGGCGCGCTCAGGACACCTGCTCTTCACGAACTGGGAGCCGGTAGACCGTAATGGCGCGCGGATGAAATGGTCCTCCATCGCCAGCGGCAGCCAGGACCAGGCGATCAAGGCCGAGGCCGCACGCCTTGCGGCATTGGGTGTTCCCGTGCTGGTCTCGTTCTCCCACGAACCCGAGAAGGACTTTCACCTGCATGGCTCGGCGTCAGACTTCGCCGCGGCATTCCGGCACGTCGTCGATGAGTCCCGCAAGGCCGGTGCCAGCAACGTGCGCTGGGTGTGGAACGTGATGGGACTGTCTGACCCGGTCTGGCTGGCGCGCTACCGGCAGATGTGGCCTGGCAACTCCTATGTGGACTGGGTCGCCTGGGATCCCTACAACTTCGCCTCGTGTGGCAAGAAGCCATGGCATAACTTCGATCAGACGGTGCGACCGTTCTACGACTGGCTCGAGGCGAACTCCTTCGGAGAAAAGCCATTCATGCTCGCCGAATACGGGACGATCGAGGGCTCGGATGCGCAGCACGGCAAGGCGTCCTGGCTGAACGGGGTGCCCTCGGCGCTGCAGTCGCTGCCCAACCTGCACGCGCTGGTGTATTTCGACCTGCCCGCTCCCCCGGCAAACTGCAACTGGCAGATCAGCACTTCGCCCGCAGCCACCAAGGCATTCGGGGTTCTCGCTCGCAGCGGACCGTTTCAGCAGTCGGCACGCCAGTCGCCGCTGGGCCGCTAGCTCACCCCGATACCCCCCCCCCCCCCCCACACCCCCCCCCCCCCCCCCCCCCCCCC
>JAVEES010000294.1 GCA_030840285.1 Pseudonocardiales bacterium | reverse complement strand
TTCTGTACAAGCAACCGACCAAGATCAAGGTCGACGGCGTCAACCTGACGTACGCGGGGCTCATTCCACAGATCCAGAAGTCGTTCCTGGCCAAGGACGTTGACGCGATGCAGCCGCACATCCGCGCCTTCGTGGAGCGGGCGGTGACGTTCGGCACGTGTCCCGAGTGCGACGGCACCAGGCTGTCCGAGCTGGCCCGGTCGTCGAAGATCAAGCGGATCAATATCGCGGACGCGTGCGGGATGCAGATCAGCGATCTCGCCGAATGGGTGAAGGGCATCGACGAGTCGTCCGTCGGGCCGCTGCTGGCGGCGCTGCAGCACACCCTCGATTCGTTCGTCGAGATCGGGCTCGGCTACCTGTCGCTAGATCGCACGTCGGGCACGCTGTCGGGTGGCGAGGCGCAGCGCACCAAGATGATCCGCCACCTCGGCTCATCGCTGACCGACGTCACGTATGTCTTCGACGAGCCCACCACGGGCCTGCACCCGCACGACATCCAGCGGATGAACGACCTGCTGCTGCGACTGCGGGACAAGGGCAACACGGTCCTCGTCGTCGAGCATGAGCCGGAGACGATCGCCATCGCCGATCACGTCGTCGACCTCGGCCCTGGCGCGGGTGCCGGGGGCGGCGAGGTGGTCTTTGAAGGCACCATCGACGGGCTGCGGTCCAGCGGCACCATTACTGGCCGCCATTTCGACGACAGGTCCAGCCTCAAGGAGGCGCTGCGAAAGCCGGCCGGCGCGCTAGAGATCCGGGGCGCGACAGAGCACAACCTGCGCGACGTCGATGTCGACATCCCGCTGGGCGTGCTGGTCGTCGTCACCGGCGTTGCGGGCTCAGGGAAGAGCTCGCTGATCCACGGATCGGTGGCTGGGCGGGCTGGGGTAGTGGCCATCGACCAGACTCCGATCCGCGGATCCCGGCGGAGCAACCCTGCGACATACACCGGGCTGCTCGAGCCGATCCGCAAGGCATTCGCGAAGGCCAACGGGGTGAAGCCGGCGCTGTTCAGCGCTAACTCCGAGGGCGCATGCCCCAACTGCAACGGGGCCGGTGTGATCTTCACCGAACTCGGCATCATGGCCACCGTCGAATCCATTTGCGAGGTGTGCGAGGGCAAGCGGTTCGAGGCATCGGTGCTCGAGTACGAGTTCGGCGGGAGGAACATCGCCGAGGTGCTCGCGATGTCGGTGACCGAGGCCGAAATGTTCTTCGGTGACGGCGACGCGAAAGTTCCCGCAGCGCATGTGATTCTGGACCGGCTCGCCGATGTCGGACTCGGCTACCTGAGTCTCGGCCAGCCGCTCACCACGCTGTCGGGCGGCGAGCGGCAGCGCCTCAAGCTGGCCACTCACATGGGTGAGAAGGGTGATGTCATCGTTCTCGACGAGCCGACCAGCGGCCTGCACCTGGCGGACGTCGAGCAGTTGCTCGGCCTGCTGGACCGGCTAGTCGACTCCGGTAAGTCGGTCATCGTGATCGAGCACCACCAGGCCGTGATGGCACACGCCGACTGGATCATCGACCTCGGCCCCGGCGCAGGCCACGACGGCGGCCGGCTGGTCTTCGAGGGCCCTCCCGCCGATCTCGTCGTCGATCGCTCCACGCTCACCGGCGAGCACCTGGCGGATTACGTCGGCACATGAGCCGTGTCCTTTCCCACCGGCTTGGCGTTGTGGATGCCGCACGTGCAGTCGTCGATCGACGGGCAGGTGCAGCGCATACCCCACTCGATGATCTCTCTGGCGCGTAGCAGTTCGGCGATTCGAGCGTCGATCTCGGCCAGCTTGGTCTTGGCGAGGGCTCTGGTTGCGAGTCGTCCGGGCTCGTCGTCGGCAAACAACATCTGGATCTCATCGAGCGCGAAGCCTGCGGCCTTGCACAGCCTGATCACCTCGAGGCGGGCCAGGATCGACTCGTCGTAGCGGCGCTGGCCGCCAATGCGGTCGGGGGAATGCAGGAGTCCGATTCGTTCGTAGTAGCGCAGGGTGGTGGCCGCGACATCCGCCTGACGCGCCAGTTCGCCGATCGTCAACGTTGCTGCCATGAGGCTCCCTTGGTCCGCGCTTGACTTAGAGTCAACTCTAAGTCGTTGACTTGGGCAATGCAGAAACGCACTCAGCGAGAAGACGTCCTTAGCGAGTTGAGCAACGCCCGCTACGCCATGCTCCGGACATACCGGCGGGACGGCACGGCGGTCGACACTCCGATTTGGTTCGAGGTCCAGGCGAGTTCGGTGGTATTCCGGACCAAGATCGGGCCGAAGACGAAGCGTCTGGAGGCGCGTCCGGACATCGAATTGACCCCGTGCGACTACAAGGGTCAAATCCGCAGCGACGCGAGGACCTTCGCCGGCCAAGCGATGATTCTGTCCGGCGCCGAGGCGGAGGAAGCGAATCGGGCGTTGCATCGGCGCTACGGATGGCAATGGAATGTCGTCCCGCTGATCAAGATTCCCGGCGTGACCAATGTGCACGCCAGCCTTTCGCTGCGCGAGAGGCTGCGGCGTGCCCGCGATCGCAAGGTGTGGCCCGACAGCGCAATCGTCCGAATCGCTATCGGGTAGCGCGAGTACGTACGCTCGATGCCATGGCGAGCGTGTTGGCAGTCAACTTGGCCTACGCGAGGTCAAATCCGGACAAGGGGCAGCTGTTGACCGGCATCGATAAGCGGCCAACAGACGGCCGGGTCGCCGTGCGTGCTCCCGGCCCGATGCACGGCGGTGCGGGCAGTGGGCTCGAGGGCGACTTCATCGGAGACTCGCAGGTACACGGTGGCGACGATCAGGCGGTATACGCCTACGCCAGGGAGGATCTCGACGTCTGGCAGCGCGAGCTGGAGCGCGACCTCGGCAATGGAATGTTCGGCGAGAACATCACCACGGAAGGACTCGACGTCACCGGCGCCCGGATCGGCGAGCGATGGCAGGTCGGCTCCGACGGTCTGGTGCTTGAGGTGTCGCGGCCCCGTGTCCCGTGCCGGACGTTCGCGGAATGGCTGGCGGTTCGGGGGTGGGTGAAGACATTCACCAGGGCCGCAACACCCGGCGCGTACCTCAGGGTGATCGCGCCGGGAACGATGCGTGGTGGCGACTCGATCGTCGTGGTCGACAGGCCGAATCACAACGTGACGATTGGTCTCGTTTTCCGGGCGCTGACACTGGAGGCAGAGCTGCTGCCTCGTCTACTCGAGGCGGATGCGTTGCCCGATGAGCTCATGGAGGT
>JAVEES010000286.1 GCA_030840285.1 Pseudonocardiales bacterium | reverse complement strand
ATGGCCAACCGCGAGCACCCGGTGATCCGGATCGTGTCCGACGACACCATCCTGCTGGCGTCCTCGCTGATCCCGGGCAACGAGAACTCGGTGTTCAACGTCATCAACGGGCTGTCCCGGCTGGGCGCGACCGTGGTGCACAAGTCGACGGCGCTGGTGCACGTGTCCGGCCATGCGCCGGCCGGCGAGCTGCGTTACCTGCTCAACGCTGTGCGGCCCAAGAACCTGATGCCGGTACACGGCGAGTGGCGCCACCTGCGCGCGCACGCCGCCATTGCTCGTTCGACCGGGATGACCGATGACCAGATCATGCTGGCCGAGAACGGCGTGGTGGTCGACCTGGCCGGCGGCGTCGCGAAGATCGCCGGCGAGATCGAGATCGACAACGTCTACGTCGACGGCCTGGCGGTCGGCGATATCGGTGATCAGGTGATCAAGCAGCGCCAGATCCTCGGCGACGAGGGGTTCGTATCGATCCTGGTGGCGGTGGATCTGCATGCCGGCAAGGTCGTCTACGGTCCCGAGGTGAGCGCGCGCGGTTTCACCGACGACCCGCATGCGCTCGATCCGATCCGCGCCGAGCTGATCCAGACGGTGGAGCGATCGCTGGTCGACGGCGTGCGCGATGCCGATGCGCTGGCCCACATCATCAGGCGCACGGTGGGCCGCTGGGTCGACAAGACCTATCGCAGGCGGCCGATGCTGATGCCCCAGGTGATCGAGGTATGAGCGAACCCTCCCCCGTCCCGTCCGGGCGCGAGCCGATGCGGCCCGGCCGGATCTCGGCGCTGCGTGACGTGCCGGCATCGATCGTCCGGCCGCACTACGTCCCCAAGCGGCCCGATCAGCCGTGGGACTTCGACGATCCGCCGGTGAAGACGGCCGAGATCGTGGAGAAGATGCGGGTGGCCGGACGGATCGCGGCGCTCGCGCGTGACGAGGTGGGCAGGCACGTGGCCCCCGGCGTCACCACCGACGAGCTGGACCGGATCGGGCACGAATTCCTGATCGAGCACGGCGCGTACCCCTCGACCCTTCGCTACAAGGACTTTCCGAAGTCGCTGTGCTCCTCGGTCAACGAGATCGTCTGCCACGGCATCCCGGACGACCTGCCCCTGCAGGACGGTGACGTGGTGAAGATCGACGTCACTGCCTTCGTCGACGGCGTCCATGGCGACACCTGCGCCACCTTCTTCGCGGGCTCGCCTGCCGAGGACGTCCGGCTGCTGTCCGAGCGGACCCACGAGGCGATGATGCGGGGCATCAAGGCAGCTCGCCCGGGGCGCCCGGTGAGCGTGATCGGCCGGGTCATCGAGGCCTACGCGAAGCGATTCGGCTACGGGGTGATCCGCGACTTCACCGGCCACGGCGTGGGCCCGTCCTTCCACACCCGTCCGACCATCTGGCCCTATGACGAACCCCGCGCGACCACCCTGATCGAGCCCGGCATGACCTTCACCATCGAGCCGATGCTCACGCTGGGCGGCTACGCCTGGGACATGTGGGACGACGGCTGGACGATCGCCACCCGGGACGGCTCGTGGGTCGCGCAATGGGAGCACTCGCTGCACATCACCGAGCACGGCGCCGAGATCCTCACTGCCGCCTAACCGCCGTCTCTCCCGCGAAATAGGCGGGGTTCGGGTCGGCGGCTAGCCTGGCCCGATGGCACTCGACGCTGACGTGATCGTGGTGGGAGCGGGACTGGCCGGGCTCGTGGCCGCCGCCGAACTCGCCGACGCGGGCCGGCACGTGATCGTGCTCGATCAGGAGCCGGCCCAGTCGCTCGGTGGCCAGGCGTACTGGTCCTTCGGTGGCCTGTTCCTGGTCGACTCGCCCGAGCAGCGCCGGCTGCGCATCAAGGATTCGGCCGAACTCGCGATGCAGGACTGGCTCGGCACCGCCGGCTTCGACCGGGACACCGACCACTGGCCACGCAAGTGGGCCGAGGCCTACGTCGACTTCGCAGCGGGCGAGAAGCGGTCCTGGCTGCACGCCCAGGGAGTCCGGCTGTTCCCCGTCGTCGGCTGGGCTGAACGCGGTGGGTACCTGGCCACCGGCCACGGCAACTCGGTGCCACGCTTCCACGTCACCTGGGGAACCGGCCCCGGCGTCATCCAGCCCTTCGTCCGGCGGGTGCGCGAGGCACAGGCCCGTGGGCTGATCGAGCTGCGGTTCCGGCACCGGGTCGATGAGCTGACCGTCACGGCCGGGATGATCGACGGCGTCCGGGGCGGCGTCCTGGAACCGTCGACGGCCGAGCGGGGCACGTCCTCGTCCCGGGTCCAGGTCGGCGACTTCGAACTGCACGCCCAGGCCGTCGTCGTGACCTCCGGCGGGATCGGCGGCGATCACGACCTGGTCCGCCGGAACTGGCCTAGCCGGCTCGGGACACCACCGGCGCGGATGGTGGCCGGGGTCCCCGCGCACGTCGACGGCCGGATGCTGGCGATCACGCAGGGCGCAGGTGGGCACGTCATCAACTCCGACCGGATGTGGCACTACACCGAGGGGCTGCAGAACTGGGATCCGATCTGGCCCAACCACGGAATCCGGATCCTTCCTGGCCCGTCCTCGCTGTGGCTGGATGCCCGTGGTCAGCGCCTGCCGGTGCCCCTGTTCCCCGGCTTCGACACCCTGGGCACCCTGGAACACCTCATGCACACCGGGTTCGACTACTCGTGGTTCGTGCTGACCCGCAAGATCATCGAGAAGGAGTTCACGCTGTCTGGATCGGAACAGAATCCGGACCTGACCGGCAAGTCGGTGCGCGACGTCCTGCAGCGCGCCCGCGGCGGGGCGCCAGCGCCGGTGGCTGCCTTCCTCGAGCGGGGGGCCGATTTCGTGCAAGCCGCCGGGCTCGAGGAGCTGGCCGGCAAGATGAACGCACTCACCGGCACCGAGTTGATCGACGCGGCGGATCTGCGACTCCAGATCGAGGCCCGCGATCGCGAGATCAGCAACCGGTTCAGCAAGGACCTTCAGGTGACCGCGATTCGGGGAGCGCGGCAGTATCTCGGCGACCGGATCACCCGGGTGGCCGCACCGCATCGGCTGCTCGATCCCAAGGCGGGCCCGCTGATCGCCGTTCGCCTGAACATCCTGACCCGGAAGTCACTCGGTGGCC
>JAVEES010000285.1 GCA_030840285.1 Pseudonocardiales bacterium | reverse complement strand
AAGCGGTACAGGGTGCCTCAGAGCTGCTCAGCGGCTACCTGCGCAAGTACAACTCGTTGCCGCTCGCCCTGGCCGCCTACAACGCCGGACCTGGCGCGGTCGACCAGTACGGCGGAGTTCCCCCTTATACCGAAACGCAAAACTACGTCCGCAAGATCACCTCGCTGATGGGTGCCTCATCATGACCGCACTGTCCCTGTTATCCGCACAGCCCGCCGCGGCCTCGCGCTCCTCGCGCACCTCGGGAGAGGGTTCCGCCGAATCGATCGGCGGTGGACGTTTCGCCGATGTTCTCGCCGCGGATCTGACCGGCCCGGCGGATGGCACCGACGCCGGCCTGTCCGGATCGCCATCGGCCGAAGGGGATTCCCACGACGCGACCGGCACGGATGGGCGGCCCAGCGCAGCGGGACGGCCCAGCACCGCCGGGCGAGCCAGCACGGGCAAGGCCCGGCAAGCCACCACCGACGATCCCACCGAGGCAGCCTCATCCAGCGCGGCCGCGGTGGGCGCTCTCGCCATCCCACCCGCGCCGGGGCAGGCCCCGGCCGGAGCCGGCACCTCGACGGCTGGCCCGTCCCCCGCGCCGGGGAGCATGCCTGCCGTCTCGGCATCGGGCGAACCGGCGAACCCGTCCGCGGGCCAGCCGGCGGCTGCGCTCGTCACCGCTGCCGTGGCGGACCTCTCAGCAGGTGTGACATCAGGCGCTGGCACCCAATCCGTGGCATCGGACGTGCTCGGCTCGACGACACCGGGCAGCGGGTCCGCGTCGCTCGGATCGTCGCGGAGTGCGCCGACCGATGCGCTTGCCAACGGCGCAGCCCCGGTAGGCGCCCTCGCCGCAGGATCCCCGGGAACGGGGATTACCCAGTCCGTACAAGGCCAAACCGTGCCGGCCACAGCCGCCACCGCTCTGCAGGCTGTCACCAGCCAAGCCCCACCGGCACAGGTGAGCACCGCGACCACAGCCCTCGAGCAGGCAGGCGGTCTGACCACCACCGGACGACCGGACGCCATCAGCGCGACCACGGTCAGTCCGACCTCAACCAGTCCGACCACAATCCAGGCGACCATGGCCATTCCGACCACGACGCAAGGGAATCCCAGCCAGGCGAATCTGGGCCAGCTGAACCCCAGCCAAGCGAATCCTGGCCAAATAGACGCGGACCAGGTAGCGAACGGGCAGCCGGCTTCGCGGTCCACGGCCACGGGTTCCCAGAAAGGCGGATCCGACGGCGGCAATTCCGGTTCCGGCAGCTCCAGCGGCGGGTCGGGGACGCCGTCCGGACAGCCGGTGATCGCCTACGGTGCGCTGGTCGATGCCCCTGGCGGCAGGCCCACGACCAGCACTGCGGGGCGCGGCCGGGGCCCCGAAAAGGCTGCCACCACTGGGATTTCGGCCACCGGCGCAGCGGTGGGTGCAGCACCGGCCACCCCACTTGCCGCCACGGCGGCGACCGTGGCCGGCGGCAACGCTGATTCACCCGCACAGCCGATGCCGCTACATCAGCAGCTGAGCGCGCCGATCTTCGAGTTGCGCGCTCGGGGCGACGGGACCCACAGCTTGCTGCTCGAACTGCACCCGGCCGACCTCGGCCAAGTCAGCGTCGAGGTCCGGATGCGCGCGGGACAGCTGTCGATCTCACTGGGCAGTCTGAGCGAGGCGGCGCGGCACAGTATTGCGACGGCGTTGCCGCAGCTTCGCTCCGAACTCGCGGCGGCGGGTCTGGGTGGGGCGGCCGTCTCACTCGACTCGGGTTCGGCCAACGGGCAGTCAGCCCGGCAGCATTCGGCATCCACCGAACGGCCGACGCAGCATTCCGGGCCTGCGGCCGCGAGCGTAACGCCGACAAGCACGTCTGTCCGCGAGTCCACCACCAGCCCCGGCGTCGACCGGTGGCTTTGAGAAAAGGCAGATTTCCATGACGAGCCCGATTACCGCCAGCACGGCCGCAAGCCCGACGCCGATCCCGTCCACCGGTTCGGCGGCGACCGACAACACCCAGCTCAGTTCGCAGGCTTTCCTGCAGCTGCTCGTGGCACAACTGCAGTACCAGGATCCCAGCAAACCGGTGGACACGTCGCAGTTCATGAACGAGACCGCCACCCTGACCCAGGTGCAGACGATGGAGTCCAACTCCAAGGCCACCAGCCAGCTGCTCAGCGCGCAGCTGGCCCAAAGCGCCAGCGGCCTGGTCGGGCGGACCGTCAGCTACCTCGACGCCGCCGGCCACCCGGCGACCGGCGTGGTGAGCGCGGCAACCATCTCCACCTCGCCACCGACCCTGCGCATCGGGTCCTCAGATGTCGGCTTGAGCCAGATCCAGCAGGTTCTCGCCGCCGGGTCATGACCGGCTAGCACACCCGCACAACCCACGACCGCGGTCTGACTCGGACCGATCCCCCAAGGAGAAATCATGCTTCGCTCGCTGTTCACCGGCATCTCGGGCCTTCGGGCCCACCAGCAGATGCTGGACGTCACCTCCAACAACATCGCCAACGTCAACACGACGGGTTACAAGAGCTCCTCGACCGTGTTCGAGGACACCCTGTCCCAGACGATCGCCGGCGCCGGCGCCCCTGCCGCGCAAGGCGGCACCAACCCGATGCAGGTCGGCCTGGGCGTCCAGCTCGCGGCCACCGAAACCAACTTCGCCCAGGGTTCGAGCCAGTACACCGGACGCACGTCGGACCTCATGATCAACGGCGATGGCTTCTTCCAGGTGAAGAACCAGGGTCAGCTCAATTACACCCGGGCAGGATCGTTTCAGCTCGACGCCATCGGACACCTGGTCGCCCCGGACGGATCCATCCTGCAGAGTGCCGCCGGTGGTGACCTCGACCTGTCCGCGCTGAACTCGGGCACCTACGTCTCGTGGAACATCTCCTCCGGCGGTGTCGTCAACGGCGTCGACAGCGCGGGCGCCACGACGGCGCTTGGCACCCTTGCGACGGCCACCTTTGCCAACCCGGGCGGTTTGGCCAAGGTCGGCGACAGCCAGTACCAGGCGACGGCCAACTCGGGCGCGGCCCAGGTCGGTGCTGCGTCCACCGGTGGCCGTGGCAGCCTGACCCCCGGATACCTCGAGATGTCCAACGTGGACCTCGCCGGTGAGCTCACCAACCTGATCATCTCCGAACGCGGCTTCCAGGCGAACTCCCGGGTGATCACGACCTCCGATGAGGTCCTGCAAACCCTCGTCAACCTGAAGTAACTCGATCCGGCACCGAAATAGGCGCCGACACGCTGAATACAGGCGTGTCGGCGCCTATTTTGCTGCGAGGCCACCGCGAGGCCACCGCGAGGCCGTGTCTCGGTGGGCTCAGGTTCGGGCCGGACGGGCCGATAGGACAGGCGAAGGAGGACCCACGGAAGGGTCCTGATCACCCCTGGATGGATCCGTTGATACTTTTGCGCCGGCTGAGCGGACCGATATTCGCCCTTAACCCGGACCTCATCGAACGCGCTGAGGCCACCCCGGACACCGTCCTGACGATGGTGAACGGCAACAAATACCTCATCTGCGAAACGCTTGTCGAGCTCACCGAACTGATCCGTGACCACCGCGCCCGCATCATCGCGCTCGCCGAGACGATGGCATTGGACAGCAGCGGTGTCGCTCAGACCGCCGCGTCTCACGGAAACACACCTCGCCTGCAGGACGTCTCCAACCCGCCCAGCCCGGTCACCTCGATCCGTTCGCGGGAAGCCTGATGGATCCCTCGACGATCATCGGCGTCGTCCTGGCCCTGGTCGCGATCGTCGGATCGGTGTCCATGGAAGGCGGCAACATCGCCTCCATCTTCCTTCCGGCGCCGATGCTGCTGGTCTTCCTCGGCACCCTCGGCGCTGCCGTCGCCGGCGGTTTGCTCCGGGACGCCAAGGGCATGCCGAAACAGCTCGTCCGGGCGATGACCGCCAAGACGCCCAGCCCGGACGTCGCCGTCGAGACGCTGGTCCACCTGGCCGGCCGAGCGCGTCGCGAAGGCTTGCTCGCCCTCGAGGACGAGGTCAACGCGATCGAGGATGACTTCCTGCGGCGCGGACTGCAACTGGCCATCGACGGCACGGACGCTGAAGAGGTCGCGCTCATCCTGTCCACCGAGGTCGATACGAAGCGTTCCTCGGACAAGGCATCGGCAAAGCTCTTTGCCGATATGGGTGGTTACGCCCCGACCATCGGCATCATCGGAACGGTGCTCGGGCTGGTGAAGGTGCTCGGCCACCTGTCGGCACCGTCCCAGCTCGGCGCCGAAATCGCCAGCGCCTTCGTCGCGACGCTCTGGGGCGTCATGACCGCCAACGTCTTTTGGTTGCCGCTCGGCAATCGCCTGAAGCGCCTCAGCGAGGCGGAGTGTGACCAGATGGAGGTTGTCATCGAGGGCATCCTGTCGATCCAGGCCGGTTCCAACCCCCGCCTCGTCGAGCAGAAGCTCTACAGCCTGATCCCCGCCAACGTGGCCCGGGCCGCTGAGAAGGACGTGGCCTGATGAGCGCCGCAGCCCGTACGCGGACTCGCCGCAGCCGCCAGCACGCGGAGGAACACGAGAATCACGAGCGGTGGATGGTGACCTACGCCGACATGCTGACCTTGCTGCTCGTGCTGTTCATCGTCCTCTACGCGATCTCGCAGGTGAACACCTCGAAGTTCGACGAACTCAAGAGCGGGCTCGCCTCGGCGTTCAAGAACGGCCAGCCCTCGGTACTGACGGCCGGTAGCGGCATCGTCGGTGGCGAGTCGATGTCAGCTCAGCAGCAAATCGGACCGAAGAACCCCATCATCGGACAGAGCCAGAGCAAGCAGTCCGGGGGCAGCGCGACAGCCTTGGCCGACGCCGCCCAGCGCGAGGTGGACCAGTTCAGCCAGATCGAGAAGTCCATCAAAGCCTCGCTGCGCGCCCGCGGCCTGGACGGCACGGCGATGTTCACCGTCGATGAACGCGGCCTGGTCGTCACGGTGTTGACCGACGAACTGGTTTTCGCAGGGAACAGCGCGGAACTGGAGCCCGAAGGCGCCAAGATCCTGGATGCGGTCGCGAGACCGCTGACCCTCATCGACAACAAGATCCAGGTCGACGGCCACACGAACCAGCAGAACGTGAGCACCGCTCCCTATCCCAGCGGGTGGGAGCTGTCCTCGGCCCGCGCCTCCGCGGTGGTCCGCTACCTGATCTCTGAGCAGGGCATGAGCGCCGCCCGGCTCAGCGCGGCCGGCTACTCCGACCAGCGGCCGCTGCTGCCACCGAGCGATCCTCGCTCGATCGTGCGCAACCGACGCGTTGACGTCGTGGTCCTCAGCAAGCTGCCACTCGGTGCTGCCAGCCAACTCCCGGCTCTGGGCAAGACCTTGAACTCCGGAAACTGAGCATGAATCGCACCCCCATCTCGACCACCGAATGTCCACCAGCCCGTCCCAGGAGCACCGATGGCTACTGACACATCGACCAGGATCGCCAGCCCGGTCAGCAGACCAGCTGAAGCAAGCAAGGGCGGCCGGGGCGCAGCGCCCGGCGGCAACGACGAACAGCGCACGAAGAAGAAGAAGTCCATGAAACTCAAGATCGCGGCCGCGGTGGTGCTGCTGCTCGTCATCGGCGCGGCAGCGAAGTTCACGGTTCTGGCCCCGTCCAAGGCCAGCGCGAGTACGTCCAAAACAAAGCCCAAACCCGCACTCGGGCCGGTAGTCGCAATGGACGAACTGACGCTCAACCTCGACGGGGGCCATTTCCTTCGGCTGAAACTCTCGATCCAGACCACCAAGGGAACCAGCGCGGAACTGGACCTCACCGAGGGCATGCAGGCAACGATCGACGAGTTCAGCAACCGGCCGGTGGACGAGCTGACCGGCGTCAAGGCCCGGACGGCAACCAAGAACGAACTCCTGAAGAAGCTTCAGCGGCTGTACCCGAAGAAGATCGTGGACATCTTCTACACCGAGTTCGTCATGCAGTAGCAACCGGTCCTCGGCCTGAGCGGTCTAACGTTCGGAGCGGTTAAAGTTCGGACGAAATAGGCCGAAGAGTGATCATGTGACGCCGAACGGATCTACCGCAGCCGCGCCCGGGGCACCGTTGCTGCGGCGCGGTGACTCCGGGACGCCCGCCGCCTATGACTTCCGCCGGCCGACCAAGCTCTCTCGTGACCACACCAGGGCACTCCAGCTTGGCTATGAGACGTTTGCACGCCGGCTCAGCACCCAATTGACGACCGGGCTTCGCCAGGTATGCCAGGTGAATCTGGTGGCGATCGAGCAGCAGACCTACGAGGAATACGTAGCGGGCCTGTCGCAGACCACGATCTTGTCGGTGCTGGACCTCGATCCCCTGCCAGGAACGGGCATCTGGGAGTTCTCGGTGCCTGCCGCGCTGGCCAGCGTCGATTACCTGCTCGGCGGCCCCGGCGGTGAGCAGCCGACCCGGGCCCTCACCGATCTGGAGACGCCGCTGGTGCGCGGGCTCATCGAGCAGATGCTCGGTGCGCTGCGCTACGCCCTCGAACCGACCGGAATCAGCCCGACGCTGGCCGCGCTCGAATTCAGCCCGCAGTTCCTGCAGGCGGCGAGCGCGACCGATCTGTTCGTCATCGGCTCCTTCGAAATGCGCATCGGCAACCAGGTATGCCTTGCCACGCTGTGCCTTCCGATGGCCTCGGTGATGCCGCGGCTGCAGGCCAAGTCTGACCGCCGCCCCACGACAGTGGCGGAGAAGCTCGCCGCGGAGGAGCAGAACGCGCGGCTGCGGCTGGCGGTCAGCGGTGCACCGATCGCTGTCTCGGTCCGTTTCGATCCGATTCAGCTCACCCCTGCCCAGATCGTCGCCTTGAGCCCTGGAGACGTGATTCCGCTCGCGCATCGGGTCACCGCACCACTGGCGGTCGTCGCCGGCGAGCGCACGTTTGCCCATGCCCTGGCCGGTCGCGCCGGCAGCCGATTGGCCGGACTGGTCATCGCTTCACCCAAGGAGAGAAAACCGTGACCGATACGGCCTCGATCACCACCGCGGTGGAGAACGCCGCCACCACCGCCCTGGCCCACATTCCGATCGCGGACTCGCTGGTGGTCGGTGTCGCCTCCGACGCCGCCCTCCCGCAGCCGTTCCTCGGAGTTGCGGTCACCGCGAGATTCAGCGGTACCCACAACGGGGAAGTGCTCGTCGCGGTGGAGCAGGCAGTCGCCGATGCGCTGCGGAATTCCCCCCTGGGTGCCCTCGATGTCACTGCGGCTCTGGGTCCGGCTTTGAGCGCGGCCGCCGGCACCGTGGGGACGGTCATCACCGGACCTGGACAGGCCCTGCCGCCGGGGCCCGCGTTGGACGCGCTGCTGGCCAAGCCGCATGCGGCCATCGTCGCGCTGCAACACGGTGGCGTGACCCGCGCGGTCGTCGGGTTGTCCATGAACCTGGACGCGCCGTCGGACGAACCCGTCTCGGCCGCCAGCTACCCGACAACCGGCGAACTAGCGCAGTCCAACCCGGTTCGCGCGTTCGTCCCGGCACCGATCCCGCGCAACGGCCTGGACATGCTGCGCGACGTCGCGATGGACGTCACGGCCCAGATCGGCAGCACCCGGATGACCGTCAGTGAACTGCTCACGCTCTCCGACGGCGCGGTCATCGAACTGGACCGGGCGGCCGGCGCTCCAGCTGACCTGCTCGTCAACGGCCACCTGATCGCGCGTGGCGAGATCGTCGTGATCGATGAGAACTTCGGTCTGCGGATCACCGAGATCATCGCCGACGGTGATTCGGTGAGCCCCCCGGCGTGAACGGAATCGTACTGATCGGGCGCATGCTGCTCGCCCTCGGCGTCGTGCTCGGACTGATGTGGCTGCTTGCCCGCTATGCACGGCGGCCGCTGGCCGGACGGCCCGACAAGGTACTGAGCGTGGTGGCCAGGCAGCAGTTGAACCGAACCGCATCGGTCGCCGTGGTGAAGGTGATGGACCGGGCGCTGGTGGTCGGCATCAGCGACCAGGGCGTCCGTCTGCTCACCGAGGCGGAACTGGCGCCCATCGAAATGGCCCTGGCCTCGGAAAGAACCAAGCCGTCGCGGCAGATCGGCAGGGCACGCGGTGCGATCGCCAAGCCAGCGGAGCAGCCAACCGCGGCAGCTGACCTTACAGCTGCACCCGAGCGGCGTGGCGCCCTGGACGGCTCGATCCTGTCGCCTGCAACCTGGCGCCAGCTGGTAGGTCTTGCTCGAGATGCAACGGTGCGCCGGTGACCGGACGCTGCACCGCGCGCGCCGCGAAACGCCTTGTTCTACGGGGCCTACTGGCAAGCTTTGCACTCGCATTGCTCGCGCTGATAGCCACCAGCGCGCTCGCATCCCCAGCCCAGGCCGCACCGATAGCGGCGCCGAACTCTAGCTCGAGCGTCGGTCCGTCCGGCCCGATTGTGCCCTCGGCGCCCGCTCAGCCGGCCGGCAACTCCGCAGGCGGCACGGTGTCGGTGAACGTCGATCCCAAGCCGAGCAATTCGGTGACGATCCTCCTGCTGCTCACCGTGCTGTCCGTGGCGCCCTCGATCGTGTTGCTGATGACAAGCTTCACCAAGATCTTCGTGGTGCTGTCCCTGACTCGCAATGCCCTTGGCCTGACGAGCGTTCCGCCCAACCAGGTGCTGGCCGGCCTGTCGCTGTTCCTCAGCATGTTCATCATGGGGCCGACCGTCAGCGCCGTGAACGCGGCAGGCATTCAGCCTTATCTGAAAGGCACGAAGTCTCAATCGATTGCCTTCAAGGACGGTATCGCGCCGCTGCGGGACTTCATGCTGCATCACACTCGCGGCGAAGAGATCGCCTTGATGCTGCGGGCCGGGCACCTGCCGAATCCGCCGACACCGGACAAGCTCGATCTCACCACGTTGATCCCGGCCTTCGTGCTCTCGGAACTGCGCTCGGCGATGATCATCGGCTTCGTGATCTACATACCGTTCCTGATCATCGACATGGTGGTGTCGTCCTCGCTGATGTCACTGGGCATGATGATGCTCCCACCGGTATCGGTCTCATTGCCCTTCAAGCTGCTGCTCTTCGTCCTGGTCGACGGCTGGGGCCTCATCATCACCGCGCTCGTCCACAGCTACCAGACCTAGCTGCCATCCCCGATTACGAGGAACAGTCATGACCGACTCGGCCATAATCCATCTCGGCATGCGATCGATGATGGTCGCCTTCGAGCTTGCCGCACCCATCCTGCTGACCGCATTGCTGATCGGTTTCGCCGTCTCGCTGTTCCAGTCCGCGACTCAGATCCAGGAAGTGACGCTGGCCTTCGTCCCCAAGGCCATCGGAGTCGGCGTCGCCTTGCTGCTGGCGGGCAGCTGGATGATGCACTCGATGATCACCTTCACCCAGCAGCTGTTCGCTGCGTTGCCCGATCTGCTGAGCTAGACCGAGCAGACCGGACGGCATAAGGGATGAACGTACAGCTCACTACGGCCGACTTGGTCGCGCTGCTGCTGTGCACGCTGCGCATCACAGCCTGGATGATGATCGCGCCGCCCTTTGCGACGGGCGGCATTCCCAGGATGCTGCGGTTCATGCTCGCGGCGGTGCTGTCGCTGTCGGTGCTGTCGGCCGCCAGCGCGCACGTACCCTCCACCGACCTCGGTCCGCTGATCACGTCGGCGGTCGAGCAGCTCGTGATCGGCGCAGCGCTCGGTTTTCTTACCCGGTTGCTGTTCAGTGCGGTCGAGGCGGCCGGATCGCTGATCGACCTGTTCGGCGGGTTCTCCCTCGCCTTCGCCTACGATCCGCTGTCTGCCACGAACACGTCCATCTTCGGCAAGTTCTACGGCCTTCTTGCGACCACTTTGCTCTTTGCCAGCAGCGCGCATCTTGTTGTGCTGCAGGGCTTTCTTCGAACCTTCACGACCTTGCCGCTCGACGGCAGCATCGACCTGTCCAAGCTCGGCTCGACCGCGGCCCAGGCAGTCAGCATGCTGTTCTTATCGGCATTGCAGATCGCCGGGCCGTTGATCGCAGTGCTCTTCATCGCCGATCTCGCACTGGGTGTGCTGAGCCGGATCTCGCCCCAGCTCAACATCTTTCAGATGAGCTTTCCGCTCAAGATCATGCTCACCCTTGGCCTGGTGGGCATGAGCTTTGCCCTGTTGCCCCAGGTGATTTCTGAGATCGCCGACCGTGCGACCAGCCTGGTGATGACGGTAGGCGGTGGCTGATGGCAGCCAAGCCATCGGGTGAACGGACCGAGAAGGCCACTCCCCGCAAGCTCAAGAAGGCTCGTCGCGACGGGCAGGTCGGTCATTCGCACGAGATCGGTTCGTGGTTGTCGATCCTCGCTGCTAGCTTCGTGCTGCCCGATGTCGCCAGGACGCTGATGTCGGATGCACAGTCGACGTTGATTCAGGCCGGTGCCATCATCGCCAACCCTGACATCACGATGGCTATCCGAGTGGCTCGAACGTCGCTGTTGCGGGGAGCCATGGCAGTAGTTCCACTGGCGGCACTCGTGATGGCGACCTCCGTGCTGTCTTCGGGGATGCAGGGCGGCATCCACGTTGCACCGAAGCTGCTGATGCCGAAGTTCTCGCGCCTCAACCCGCTCAATGGCATCAAGCGGATGTTCGGCCCGCAGGGAATCTGGGCGCTGGTGAAGTCGCTGGCCAAGCTCGCCGTCCTGTCGGGGGTGACCTATCTCGCCGTCAAGAGCCTCGTGCCGTCCCTGCTGGGCGCCGGATCGCTGCCCCTGTCGCGGGTCGTCGATACCACAGTGAATTCGGCGGTCGATGTCGTGCGATTCGGTGCGGCGGCAGGCGTGCTGCTCGCCTTCGCCGATGTTGCCGTCGTCCGGCGCCGTAACAACAAGCAGTTGAAGATGACCAAGCAAGAGATCAAGGAGGAGAACAAGCAGAGCGAGGGTGACCCGCAGCTGAAGGGGGCGATCCGCTCACGGGCGCTTGCGATGAGCCGCAACCGCATGATGACCGACGTCCCGCAGGCCGATGTTGTCGTGGTGAACCCGACCCACGTGGCGGTGGCGCTGAAGTACGACCCGGCGCGGGGAGCGCCGCGGGTGGTGGCCAAGGGCGGGGACAACATCGCGGCGAAGATCCGTGAGATCGCGACCGAACACCGGATTCCGATGGTGGAGGACGTTCCATTGGCTCGCACGCTCTTCGCGACCTGCGAGCTCGGTCAGGAGATACCGGCTGACTTGTACCAGGGTGTGGCGACCGTTCTTGCCTTCGTGATGCGCCTGAAGCGACGCGGCTCAGCGGCCGGGATGCACAAGCTGGCGAAGGCGTGACGCGCTGGTAGGGCGCGCACGGCGCGACACCGACAAACGGCAATCACATCGCCGCGGCTCAGCGGACGAACGCGGCTCAGCGACCGTCCGCGACGATCTGAGCGCCCAGGCCGGCCAGGGACTCCTCGAACGCCGAGAAATGGTGCGCGCACCACAGAAGCACACCGCCGCCGAGCATCACTGTCTCGACCATTGCGCGGGCCGAGCAGCGGTCGCAGCGGTCCTCGGCCGTCAACTCCCGCGGACGGCGATCAACTTCGATGACCATGATTGCTCCCTTCGGGACACCGGACGTTGCATGTCCTATCGACACCCCCACCGCCTCCTTGAGTCCGGCAATGATGTCTGAGCGATATGACGGGGATGCTTCATCGACATGTCAGGCGATGAAGTGCGGCGATGAAGTTCGGCGATGCGTGAGGCGATGCGTGCGGCCGTCCAAGATCAGCTTTCTCAAGTTTGTCCGAGATACGCCGAAGAGATAGGTGCCAGGACGGCGACAGCGCAGCCACGGAGTGGGCAGCACCCGCAAGATCTCCCGTATGCGTCCACGCCGTCCGTTTCATGAAGGTGTCAGTTGAACCCGAAGAGGCTGAGCCAGCTCGCCGTGCCGATCGGCGTGGTGGCGATCATCCTGATGATGGTCTTGCCGGTACCGGCGGCCGTGCTCGACTTCCTCATCGCACTCAACATCACCGCGGCCCTGCTCATCGTGCTGGTCAGCATGTACGTGCGGCGTCCGCTGGATTTCTCGTCCTTCCCTTCGCTCCTGCTCGTGTGCACGCTCTTCCGGCTGGCGCTCAACATCTCGGCAACCCGCAACGTGCTGAGCCACGGCTACGCGGGCAAGGTCATCGAAGCCTTCGGCCACATCGTGATCAGCGGCTCGCTCGTGATCGGCCTGGTGATCTTCGCGATTCTGCTGGTGATCCAGTTCGTCGTCATCACCAACGGCGCCGGACGGGTCGCCGAGGTCGGCGCCCGTTTCACCCTCGATGCCATGCCTGGCAAGCAGATGGCGATCGACGCCGATCTCAACGCCGGCCTCATCGATGACAAGCAAGCCCGGCTGCGCAGGGCGGAGGTAGCCTCCGAGGCCGACTTCTACGGCTCGATGGATGGTGCCTCCAAGTTCGTCAAGGGCGACGCCATCGCCGCCATCATCATCACGGTGATCAACCTGGTCGGCGGCATCACGATCGGGATCCTGCAGAACCACCTGAGCATCACCGAGGCGGTCAGCAAGTACAGCCTGCTGTCGGTGGGCGACGGCTTGGTCTCCCAGATCCCGGCGCTGCTGCTGTCGGTCTCCACCGGTCTGATCGTGACTCGTGCCTCGGACTCCGACGATATGGGCACCGTCGTCGCCGGTCAGCTGAGCAGCCAGAAGAAGGCGCTGCAGATCGCGGGCGGCGCGGCGTTGGCGCTGTGCGTGGTCCCCGGCCTGCCGAAGCTTCCGTTCCTGGTCGTCGGCGGCGGCCTGCTGATCATCGCCCAGCGGGCGCACCCGAAGCAGAACCAGCAGGACGCGGCCGCAGCCCTGCGCGCGACCCCGGCCGGCCCGAGCCCGGACAGCGCCGAGGCCATCCTGAACGACCTTGTCGTGGACCCGCTGGAGCTGGCGTTGGCGGGCGATCTGGTACCTCTCGTGGACGGGCCCGGTGCTGATCTGCTCGACCGCGTCAAAGCTCTACGGCGCAAACTCGCGCTGGAACTCGGCGTCGTCATGCCGCCGGTGCGCACCCGCGACAACCTGGACCTTCCGGCCGCGAGCTACGCGATCCTCGTCAACGGCGTGGAGGTCGCGCGCGGCCAGGCGCCGCCCGGTACCGTGCTCGCGATCGGCGACGGCCTGGACAACCTGCCCGGCGTCGAGGGCCGCGAGCCGGTCTTCGGCCTGGCCGGCAAGTGGATCGGGCTGGAGTTGCGCGGCCAGGCTGAGCTGCTTGGCGCCACCGTGGTCGACCGGTCCTCGGTCATCATCACGCACCTGTCCGAAACTGTCCGGACGCATGCAGGCAGGCTGCTCGGGCGCGAAGAGGTCTCGGCGCTGACCCAGGCACTCAAGGGCAGTCACCCCGTTGTCGTAGAGGATCTGACGCCCGCCCTGCTCAGCCTCGGCGAGATCCAGCGAGTGCTGCACGCGCTGCTCGAAGAGGGTGTCTCGATCCGGGACCTGGTTCGAATCTTCGAGGCCCTGTCGGTCGCTGCCAAGACATCGACCGATCCCGATCGGTTGGTGGAGGCGGCCCGCCTGGCGCTGGCGCCGTCGATCACGGCCTCGCATCTGCGTGACGGTCGCCTTCAGGTACTCACCCTGGAACCCCGGCTGCAGCAGAGCCTGCTCGAATCTGCCCGGCCGCTGGACTCCGGCGTTCAGCTGCTGCCGGGTCCTGAACTGGTAGAGGCACTGCTGAGCTCCGTCGCCCTGCAACAGCAAGCTGCCGCGGAGCAGGGCTTGCACCCGGTGCTCGTCTGCGCGCCGCAGATCAGGCTTCCCCTGCGCCGGTTGCTAGGAAGCACCGCGACCGACCTGGCCGTCATGTCATACAACGAGATTTCAAGCAATGCCACGACCGTCGACACGGTAGGAGTGATCAACGATGGCCGAGCCATCACTGTCTGAGGACACCGACCTGGCCCGATTGATCGAGCGGATTCGCAGTGAACACGGCGATGCCGCCTCGATCATCTACCACGACGTCGTTCGTCGCGGCGGCGTGCTGGGATTCTTCGCCCGCGAGGTGCATCGGGTGGCCTACCGGGTGGCCGAGGACGTCAGCGACTCGGACGAGCAGCCGGCGCTCTCGTCGGCGGAGCTGCCGGCAGGCGTCGAGCAGTCGGCTGAGCTGCCGGTGGGCGTCGAGCAGTCAGCGGTTGACGCATCGGCTGAGCTGCCGGTGGGCATGCAGCCGTCGGCGGTTGACGCATCGGCTGAGCTGCCGGTGGGCATTGAGCCGTCGGCGGTTGACGCCCTGCTGGCCTACGCCGATGTGGCCGACGGTCCCGATGGCGTCGATCAGACGCTGACGAGCGACTTCGCCACGATCCTGCAACACAGCGTCGCGGCGGCCGACGAGGCCCCGGTCTTCCAGCCGCTCGACCACCCGGTTATCCCAGCCTCGGAAGTCGTCCGGGAGGTGCCGCCTGGTTCTGCGGAGAGTGCCCCGGCAGAGCCCGGCTTAGCCAGCGTCACGCCGATCGGGTCGAGCCCGGCTCGCTCCCGCCTCGACACGCTGCTGGAGCTGCGCGAGGTCGGGGTGCCGGTGACCATGAATCCGGGAACCCAAGCACACAGCATGTATCAGGCGATCGATGCCGTCCTGAG
>JAVEES010000278.1 GCA_030840285.1 Pseudonocardiales bacterium | reverse complement strand
GCGGTGTGGGCGCCCCCCGCCGGCGGGGTGGGGCGCCCCGGGCCGGCCGGGTGGTAGTGCCTGGCACCACCTGAGCGTTCGCCAAGCGGGCACCCTTCCGGCCTGCCGGGAAATCGCGGACACTCTGCAATGGCGCGTGCTTGCACGTCATCTGCGGGTAAGGGAGGGCCGATGAGCTCAGCGGAATCGAACGAGGTCGTTGTCGCCAACGGAATCGCTCGGGAGTTCGGCGTGGGCGAGACCAAGGTGCAGGCACTACGCGGAATCGACCTGTGCATCCCGCCGGGTGAGTTGACGGCGGTGATGGGGCCGTCCGGTTCGGGCAAGTCGACGTTGATGCACATACTGGCCGGCCTGGATCGACCGTCGTCGGGTTCGGTGCGTATCGCGGGCACCGAGATCACGAACCTCGCCGACACCGAACTGACGAAGCTACGGCGGCGCCATATCGGGTTCATCTTCCAGTTCTTCAACCTGCTGCCGATGCTGACGGCGCGTGAGAACGTGCTGCTGCCGCTGAGCATCGCCGGTACTAAGCCCGAACCAGGCTGGTTCGACGAGCTCATCGGCCGAGTCGGGTTGGCAGACCGGTTGGTCCACCGTCCATCGGAGTTGTCTGGTGGACAGCAACAGCGCGTGGCGATCGCGAGGGCACTCGTGTCCCGGCCCACCGTCGTCTTCGCGGATGAACCGACCGGCAACCTCGATTCCACTACCAGCGGCGAGATCCTTGCGCTCATGCGTGCTTCGGTGGACGACTACGGCCAGACGACGGTCATGGTCACCCACGATGCCAATGCCGCGGCAATGGCTGACCGGGTGCTCTTTCTGGCGGACGGCCAGATCGTCGAGGAACTGCCCCGATCAAGCTCACGCGACATCCTGCTGGCGATCGAGAAACTCGGCACCCGATGATCCGATTCGCCCTTCGAGCCTTGATCCAGCGAAAGCTGCGTACCGTCCTCACGGCATTGGCAATCGTGCTGGGTGTGGCCATGGTCGGCGGTACTTACGTGCTCACCGATTCCATCGGAACCGCCTTCGACTCGATCTTCAGCCAGACCTACAAGAACACCGACGCGGCGATCACCGGGACGTCGGCGGTCAGCAACAATGAGAGCAACACCTCGACGCCGGCTACCTTCAGCCAGGACTTGCTGCCACGGGTGCAAGCCCTGCCCGAGGTCGGCGCGGCGATCGGCAGCGTGGCCGCCGAGGCTCAGTTGATAGGTGCCGACGGAAAGGCGATCGTCTTCGGGGGTGCGCCGAACCTCGGATTCAGCGTCGATCCGGCACATCCCGACTTCGACTCCTTGAACCTCGTCGACGGCTCGTGGCCGGGGCCCCACGATGTGGTTATCGACCGTGCCACCGCCGCGAAGAAACACCTCAAGGTGGGCCAACAGATCGGCGTACAGGCTCGCGGCCCGATCCGGCAGTTCCGGATCTCGGGGTTGGTCACCTTCGGTGCCGTGTCCACGATCGGTGGGGCGACGCTGGCCGGCTTTCCGTTGTCAACCGCTCAAGACCTGTTCGACAAGCGAGGCAAACTCGACCAGATCCGGATCGCGGCAAAGGCTGGGGTAGCTCAACCGGCCCTGATCTCGGCGGTGCAAAGCATCCTGCCGCCCGGCACCCAGGTTCGGACCGGCGAGCAGCAAGCCTCCGAGGATGCCTCTGGAACGAGTGGGTTCATCTCATTCCTGCAGACCTTCCTGCTGGTGTTCGGCGGCATCGCCCTGTTCGTCGGATCCTTCGTGATCGCCAACTCCCTGTCGATCACGATTGCCCAGCGCACCCGCGAGTTCGCCACGCTGCGCACCCTCGGTGCCACCCGGCGTCAGGTGCTCGGCTCGGTGATCGTCGAAGCGCTGGTCATGGGTGTGCTCGCTTCGGTGTCGGGGCTGCTGCTGGGACTCGCGCTGGCCAAAGGACTGTTCCGGCTCTTCGATGCCGTCGGCTTCACGCTGCCCAACAGCGGACTCGTCTTCAGGCCGCGCACCATGGTGGTCGCGCTGTCGGTCGGCATCCTGGTCACCGTGCTGGCCAGTCTGCGTCCGGCCGTGCGTGCCACCCGAGTGCCGCCGATCGCCGCGGTGCGCGAAGGGGTTGTACTGCCGCCCGGACGGCTGGCCAGGTACCGAGCGGGTGGGGCGGTGCTGCTCGCCGTCGCGGGTTTCGGCTCGTTGCTCTTCGGACTGTTCGACCATGGCCTGGCAACCTCGAGCGTCCTGATCTTGATGCTGGTAGGTGCCCTGGCGATCTTCGTCGGGGTGGCGCTGTTCGCCTCGCGGCTGATACGCCCGATGGCCTCGGCGGCGAACCCTCTCGCGCGCTGGTCGGTGGTGCTGTTCACCGTCCTGATCTGGCCCTTGTTTTCCTTGCCGTTCTGGCTGCTCAGGCGCGGCATGTGGGGGCCGGGGTCCCGCGGCGCGCGAGTCGGTGGCTTCCTGATCGGCGCGATCCTCAACCCACTGCTGCTGTTCCTCGTGCTGATCATGGCGTTTCGGCGTGCGGTCACCCGATGGAATCCGGAATGGCCCGCGGAGTTCCCGACCATTGCGGCGGACCGCTCGGCGACCGATATCGGTGGCCAGAACAGTCGCCGCGACCCGCAGCGCACGGCATCGACGGCTGCCGCGCTGATGATCGGGCTGGCGCTGGTCACACTGGTTGCCACCCTCGCGGCGGCGATCATCAAGCCGTTCGAGCAAGCCGTCGACAAGATCTTCACCGCCGACTACGCGATCACGGCGCAGAACAACTTCTCGCCGATCCCCACAGCCGTCGGCGCCGCGGCCGCATCGACCGTCGGACTGGAGTCGATCGCCAGCGTGCGTGGCGGGGATGGCAAGGCGTTTGACCACAGCATTCAGGTGACGGCGGTCGAGCCGCAGGCCGCGCAAGTGCTCGCTCTCGACTGGCAGAGCGGATCCCAGGCTGTGTTCGGGCAATTGGGCACCGCCGGCGCGATCGTCGCCAAGGCTTACGCGAAGAGCCATCAGCTGGGACTCGGCTCGCCGATCTCCGTGCTGACGCCGTCCGGGGCGACAATCCAGCTCAAGATCGCCGGTATTTTCGATCCGCCGTCGGGCGGTTCGCCATTCGGGCAGGTCACCATCTCTAGTGCCACCTTCGACAAGAACTGGGAGGCGCCGCAGAATCTCTTCACGTTCGCGAAGATGCGAGGCGGCGTCAACGCGGCGAATACTCGGGCGTTGGAAGCCTCGTTGAAGGCGTTTCCGAATGCGAAGGTCGCTACTCGTTCACAGTTCAAATCCAACCAGATCAGCGGCCTGAAGAGCGTACTCAACATCCTTTATGTGCTGCTGGCATTGTCGGTGGTCGTCAGCCTGTTCGGCATTGTTAATACGCTCGTCCTCACCGTCTTCGAACGGACGCGCGAACTCGGCATGATGCGTGCGATAGGTATGACGCGGCGCCAGACTCGACGGATGATCCGCCACGAAAGCGTGATCATCGCGTTGATCGGTGCCGCCCTGGGCATCGCGCTCGGTCTGATCCTTGCGGGACTGCTGATCGCGCGGGTCGACTTCATGTCATTTGCGCTGCCCGGCTCGCAACTCATCGCCTTCGCGGTCGTTGCCGTGCTGGTGGGAATCTTTGCTGCCATCTTCCCGGCCCGTCGGGCGGCCAGGCTGAATCCGTTGGAGGCTTTGCAATACGAGTAGCGGGGGCGCTGGTCGGGTAACGTACCGGCGACCAACCCGAACTCAGAGTCCGCGAGGTGAGGCAGACGATGCTCGCGAGAACGCCGGCTCTGCTCGTGGACGTGACGGTCATGCGTCGCAACATCGATGAGATGGCGCAGCGCTCAGCCGCGGCCGGGATGAGCCTGTGGCCGCACGCGAAGACCCACAAGTGCGCTCCGATCGGCCGGCTGCAACTGGCGGCCGGCGCGTCCGGCCTGACCGTCGCGACGCTGGATGAAGCGTTCTACTTCGCGGGCAACGGGGTGGCTGACCTGCTGGTTGCCTACCCGCTGGTCGGGGGCTGGCGGGAAGCGGCGGTGGAGGAGCTCGCGGCTCGGGTGCGGCTGCGCATGGTTGTCGAAAGCCATGATGTGTTCTCAGCCGTCCGGCGAGTGGCCGCTCGGGTTCGCAAGCAGATCGAGGTCTTCTGGGAAGTGGATTCCGGTGCTGGACGTCTGGGCACCCCGCCCGGTGCGGCGACGGTGTCGGCGATCGCGGCGTGCGGCCAGGACAGCTGGACGCCCCTTGCCGGATTGCTGACCTTTCCGGGTCACGCCTACCGGGCGCCCGACGACGATCGGCTTCGCGCAATCGCTGGCGATGAGATCACCGCGTTGACGACGACGGCCGATCTTCTTGCGCAGGCACAGCATCCGGTGTCCGAACTCAGCATCGGCAGCACGCCGACGTTGCGTTTCCTGGCGCCCCAGACCGATCGATACGGGTGGCAGGCCCGGCCAGGGGTGTACGTCTTCAACGACGCAACCCAGGTGGCACTCGGGGCGGCGCGGATAGAGCAGTGCGCCCTGTCCGTGGCGGCGACCGTGCTCGCGAAGCCGCAACCCGACCGCATCATCCTGGACGCCGGTTCGAAGGCTCTCGGTGCGGATCGATCGAGCGAGCGAGTGCCCGGCTTCGGCCTCGTCGCGGGGCACCCGGAGCTGACAGTGGCAGGGCTGTATGAGCAACACGCGATCGTGCACTCCGATACGCCCATCGACCTGAAGGTGGGGGAGCGCGTGCGCGTCATACCGAACCACGCGTGCGCGGCGGTGAACCTGCACCCTCGCTTGTACCTGATGGGCGATGACGATGAAGGTGACGCCGAAGGCGATACCTGGCAGATCGGCGCCCGCGGCCCCGGCTAACCTCGCCCCCTTCAGCCCCCTCACCTCAGCTTTGGGCGTCTGGAAGTTCCCCAAAATGGGCCGTCAGTGGGTATTTCCAGACGCCCAAAGCGGGGTTGGGGAGGGGGGAGTTGCTACCGGCGGTCGCTCAGCTGCCCGGCGAAGAATCCGTGGCGGGCCAGCGGCTCGACGATCTCGCGTTCCTCGTAGGACAGGTGCGAGAGCAACGTGTCCGTGAGGATGTCGACCGTCTGCTGCAGCTCGGTGAAGTCCTGCGGTTCCCTGACCAGGCGCACCAGAGCGGCATCGACGTCCTCCAATACCTCGTGGATGACGACGTGCTCTTCCTCGAGCCGATCGATGACCGGAGCAAGCCCCGAGTCGGAGCTGCGCAGGTGCGGGAAGATCTGCGCGTCCTCGAGCTCGTGGTGCTGCGTGACGGTTCGGCAGTAGGACGAGCAGTACGCACCCAGCGTCCAGTTGTTCTGCCGCAAGGTCATGGTGTTGATCGCAGATCGCGCAGCCCCGACCTCCAAAGAGCCTTCGCCGACCTGACGGATGAGGTCGCGGATCTCGATGAGTTCGGCCCTCAGGTGGTCGTGCACATCGACGAGGTGCTGACCGACGGCCTCGGCCCGCGCGCTATAACTGTGGCCCTCTGGCGCGGGCGGCGCGATCGGCCGGGTGGACTCGTCCCACAGCTTGTGGTCGCTGAGCCGCGAACCGTCATCGGCGGTTGGCACGACCGAAAGCGCGCTGGCGCCCCGGGTCGTCGCAGCGCTGGCCGGGCCGGTCGGGACCTCGGTTGGTGCATCAGGCGCGACGGTGACGGCTTCTCGTTCTTTGCGAATCAGCTCGCGCACCGCGGGGGCCACCTCGACGGCGAAACGCTCGATCATCGCCGGATCGTCCGAGCCGAGGATGAACCCGGAAATGCCGTACTCGAGGGTGAGCCCGGAAAGCTCCTCGATCCACTGGTCGGCAGGACCGTCCAGAAAGCCCGTGCTCGATGACGCGAACCGACCGGAAATGTTCAGCAGCCGCCGTATGTCGCCGGGCGCCCGCTCTGCGGCGTCGGCCGCCTCGTCGATGTGTGCGTTCAGCTCCGCCAGATCCGACGGCCCGCCGGGCAGGTATGCCAGCGAAGGGAGCCAGCCGTCAGCCGCGCGTCCAACCAGGCGCAGCATCCTCGGCTTGTAGGCCCCGATCCAGATGCCCATGTCGTGCGCCGGCGCCGGGCCGCGCTTGGCTCCCGCCACCGCGTGGTACGCGCCCGGTACCCGCAACGGGGTCCGCTCGTCGGCGGCCCACACGCCGCGAATGATCCGGATCGCCTCTTCCAGCGCGTCGACCGCCTGCCCCGCGGTGAGGCGGCGACCCCCTGCGGCTTCGATCGCGTCCCAGAATGCACCGGCACCGAGCCCCAACTCGATGCGGCCGCCGGTCAGCAGGTCGAGACTTGCGGCACTGCGCGCGAGCACCACCGGCTGCCTGAGCGGAAGGTTCAGGACGTTGGCCGCGAGCGAGATCCGTTCGGTGCGCGCGGCTGTGTAGGACAGCAGCGTCCAGGTGTCGTGCAGCGCCGGCTGGTACGGATGATCCTGGAAGGTCGCGAGATCCAGGCCAACCCGCTCGGAGAGCTGTGCCAACTCCACGGGACGCCCGACCGGCTGGTTCACTGGGTTGAGGAACGTCCCGAACTGCAATTCGTGTCCGTAATCCATTCGCCTACACTCCGCATTTGTTGATGTATCAACAAAGCCTAGCTCCCAATTGGTAGATATATCAA
>JAVEES010000243.1 GCA_030840285.1 Pseudonocardiales bacterium | reverse complement strand
GTCTGTCGGCAGTCGTCTTACCACTTGAAGAGCGAATCAACTCCGTCGCACGCCACCTCCCCGGCGGTGCGGCACCGCCTGTCATCCATGCGTAGCTCAGTCAGGAGCACAGAAGTGAAGACAATGATGTCTACAGCCGCGATCGTGGCCACCCTCGCGTGTGCGGCGGCGGCACTATCGGGCTGCAGCTCCGAGCAGACGACGTCGCAGAGCGCCGGTCAGTCGGGCACAGGGAAGACGTCCTACACCTTCGGGCTGGCCAACCAGCAGGAATCGGTGACCTTCCCCGCAGCCCTGGCCAAGGGCGCCAAGGCCAAGGCAGCCGAGCTCGGCGTCAAGATCGTGGACCTCGACTCGCAAGGCGACCAAGCCAAGCAGGCCAGCCAGGTCCAGGATCTGATCGCGCAGAAGGTCAACGGAATCATCCTGGTGCCGCTGTCTCCCGGCCCGGCACAGGCACTGGCCGATCAGGCCGCGGCTGCCGGTATCCCGGTCGGAACGGCGCACGGCTACGTCGGCGCCAACCAGGACGTGAACACGCCCTATGCGAAATTGAAGTTCGTCATCGACGAGAACGAGCTGGGTGCGGGCGCGACCGCGGGCGCGATGGCCCTCAAGGCCATACCGAACGGTGGAAAGGTCGCGGTGATCAGCGGGTCGGCGGGCTTCGTGGAGAACACGACCCGGGTCACCAAGTTCAAGGAAGCCCTGGCTGCGGCCGGCGCCGGGAAGTACAAGATCGTCGCCACCCAGCCCGGGGACTGGACCAAGGAGAAGGGCCAGTCGGCCTGCCAGAACATTCTCGCCGCCACCCCGGACATCAAGCTGTTCTACACGCTGTCCGATGACATGGCAGTGGGCTGCGCGACCGCCGTCAAGTCGGCCGGCTCCAAGGCCAAGATCATCGGCCTGGGCGGGTCGGCCGCCGGAATCGCGGCAATCAAGTCCGGTGCTGTGTACGGCACGGTCTGCTACAAGCCCGCCGACGAGGGTGCGCTGGCCGTGCAGATGATGTACGACGCCGTGACCGGCAAGCTGACCGGCCCCCCGAAGACCAACTTCTACGACACCCCTGGGATCACCGCGGCCAACGTCAACTCCTGCACACCGCAGTGGTGACCCGGACGCCGCCGGCGCACTGACACCACGAAGAAGGATTTTCATGGCTGAAACTCCGGCCGGACCGCGCGAGCCGGTCCTCGTTGTCGCAGACGTGCACAAGGTCTACTCCAGCGGCACCCACGCGCTGCGAGGTGCTTCACTGGCGGTCCGTCCGGGCTCGGTGCATGGCCTGATCGGTGCCAATGGCGCCGGGAAGTCCACGCTCATCCGGATCATGTCCGGCGTCGAGACCGCGACCAGCGGGACGGTGTCGTGGCAGGGTGAGCCGGTCTCCTGGACGACCCCCAGCCAAGCGCTCGCCGCCGGCATGGCAGCGGTACACCAGCACACCCCGCTGGTATCGACCTTGTCGGTTCTGGACAACATCTTCCTCGGTCGCAAGGACTCGATGAGGTGGGATGTCGCACGGCGCGAAGGTGAGCTGCGCGAACTGTGCGAACGCATGGGCTACGACATCGATCCGCACCAGACCATCGGCGAACTGTCGACCGGCGGCAAGCAGATGGTCGCGATTCTGCAGGCACTGGCGCGTGACGCGAAACTGGTGCTGCTCGACGAACCCACGGCGGCCTTGTCGCCACACGAGCGGGACGTGCTGTTCAGTTCCATCCGCAGGCTGCGTGACCAGGGCACCACGTTCGTCTATGTGTCGCATTTTCTCGACGAGATCCTCGCCTTGACCGATCAGCTGACGGTCCTACGCGATGGTCAGGTCATCGTCGACGCTCAAACCTCGAACGTGACCAAGCAAGATTTGGTGACCGCCATCGTCGGGCAACGACTGGCCAGGGTCGAACAACAGAACAGCACCCCGGACAGGTCGGTGGGAGAACCCCTGCTCGTCGTGGACGGCCTGAGTTCACCCGGCCGGTTCGGCCCGATCAGCCTGACCGTGCACGCCGGCGAGGTGGTTGGGCTGGCCGGCTTGCTCGGCAGCGGACGCACCGAGCTCCTCGAAGCGATCTACGGCGCCGACCGTTCCGCGGCCGGCACGGTCCGGGTCGGCGCGCATCGCCTCCGGCACCGGTCACCGCGGGCCGCGGTCAGGGCAGGCCTGGCGCTCGTGCCCGAAGACCGCGCCCGGCAAGGCCTGCTACCGGAATGGGAGGTTTGGCGCAACATCTCGCTGCCGGACTTGTCGAGCATGTCGCGGCGACGGCTCCTACCCGAACGTCGACGCGAGCTGCAGGTTACCGAGCAGGCAATTGCGGAGCTGGGCATCAAGACACCATCCGCGGAAGCCCCGGTCGGCGAGCTCAGCGGCGGCAACGCCCAGAAAGTCGTGTTCGCCAAGTGGCTCTACGGCCCCGCGCGGGTGTTCTTGCTCGACGAGCCGTCGGCGGGCGTCGACATTGGCGCCAAAGCGGACATCATCCAACTCATCCGCAGGCTGGCCCGCGCGGGCAAGGGCGTGCTCATCGTCTCGTCCGAATTCGAGGAACTCCTCGGCGTTTGCGACCGAATCCTCGTCGTCCAGCGTGGACAGATCATCTCTGAACGCCCCGTGGTCGACACCGATCTGCATGAGCTGACCGCCTTGGCCAGCGGACTGTAGGAAAGGCACAATTCTCATGACCTCTGGTACCGCGACGGCACGCCAGCGCAGCAACAGTGGCTGGCGCCGTGCACTGGCACCCCGCTCCGCAGGCGTGGTGTACGCGCTGGTCGCCCTGGTCCTCGCGCTGACGATCACC
>JAVEES010000030.1 GCA_030840285.1 Pseudonocardiales bacterium | reverse complement strand
GTCCACGTTGGCGGCCGAACGTGCGACTCCGTTCTTGATCACGGCGGGGAAGGTCGCGCCGACCCGGCCATCCCACTTGGCGCGGGTGACGAGCTCGAGGACGACCTCGGCGACGTTGTCGGGGGTGGATGTCGGCGGGGTGGGGATTCGTACCCGCTGGGTCTTGAGCTCGCCGGTTCGGGTATCGACAATGGCGCCCTTGATACCGCTCCCGCCGATGTCTATGCCGTACGCGGCATCCGCAAGGTGCTCGGCCTGATCGGGCACTGGCGCCGTCATCGTTCCTCCGCTGACTAGGTTGAGTGCTGCAAACCTTAACGGCCCAGGCCGTCCACGCCGAGTCCGGAGGATCAGATGTCAGAAGATACTTCGATCGCAGCGGATCTCGCGAGGCCATCAGCGTCCGAACTCGAGGCGCTCGCCGTGGATCTGGCTGTCAGCGCGGGTGCTCTTGCCGTGCAGCGGCGGACCCGGGGGCTGCAGGTCGACACCAAGTCATCGGTGACCGATGTCGTCACCGATGTCGACCGTGCTGTCGAGGAGTTCCTGCGGGCCGAGATCCTCCGGTTCCGGCCGGCTGACTCCGTTCTGGGCGAGGAGGGTGGCGATCAGCGGCGGGCTGCCTCGCCGGTCCGTTGGCTGGTGGACCCGATCGACGGGACGGTGAACTTCATGCTCGGACTGCCGCAGTACGCGGTATCCGTCGCGGCCGAGATCGACGGTCAGGTGGTTGCCGGCTGTGTCACGAATCCGGTCAGTGGCGACGTGTTCCGGGCGGCCCGCGGTCACGGCGCCTACCGCAATGACATCCGTTTGCACGGGCCGCGGATGGTGCCCTTGGAGCAGGCCGTGATCGCCACCGGTTTCGGCTATGACGCCTCCCATCGCAGTCGGCAGGCTGGCGTCGTGGCCAAGCTTGCTGGACGGGTCGGCAACCTGCGACGGCTCGGCTCGGCCGCCTTGGACCTCTGCGCGCTGGCTACTGGCTGGGTGGACGGCTATTTCGAGGGTCCGCTGGGCGAATGGGACCTGGCCGCCGGTGTGCTGATCGCTTCAGAGGCCGGCGCGAGCCTGTCGGGGCTCAACGGGCTACCGCCAGGGCCTGACATGGTCGCCGGTGCTCATCCGGCCAACGCGGAAGAATTTTTCGCGCTGCTCGTCGAACTCGGCGCGGACGAGGTCTCGCGCAGGTTCGGTGAGAGCTAGCCGTGGCCCCGAGCCGGTGGGTCGCTGACTCAGCAGGGCTTTGAGGCCTTGGCCTCCGCCGCCTGGACGGTCTTCTGGCTCGCCAGGCCTGTGAAGCCCTTGCCCACCACCACATCGACGGTGGCATCGGCCCGGGTGATCGGCACCAGCTTCGTCCGGGGCAGGTAATAACCGAGCAGCACCGCGGCCTGCTTGCCGCTGGGCCCGTATCTCAGCTCGCCGACGCCGGTCAGCAAGCTGGCCGCATCGCCCACCCCGGCGCTCTTGAAGCCACGCGACTTCAGCTGTCCCTCGACCGAGGAGGCCAGGCCCGCCTGCCCGTTGCCGTTGAGGATCTTGACCGTCACCGTCGACGTCTTCGGGAAGGTGACCTTGTGACCACCCGGCGCGCAGGTGACGGTAGGCGTCGCTACCGTCGTCGGACTGCTCACCGCGTCATTACGATGCAGGACCCGCCACCACACGATGGCGGTCAGGACCGACAGAGCCAACAGAAATGCGAGCGCCGGCAATGGTCGTCGGGTCGTCGTAGCGGGCATCGGGGCGGGAGTTCACCTCCTCGAGAAGGCATTCGGGCGGCGTGTGTAACCAGGGCGACAGCCTAGCTGGCATCGCTTCGGGAATGGTGAGGCGTGCCCGGTCGTTGGAGGGCACGCGTGACGCGGTACGGTTCCGCCGCCAGCGGTTGCCAGTAGGCTAGCCGCGCCCGCGGTCGAAGGTGACCGGATCGCAGGAACTCGTGCACTGACCGAGGAGATGACAGAAGAGTGGCCACCGATTACGACGCCCCCCGTCGGGGCGAAGTCGATGAAATGAACGAGGACTCCCTGGAGGAGCTGAAGGCGCGCCGCGCCGAGGCTCAATCGGGATCGATCGATGTTGACGAGACCGAGCTCGCTGAGTCGCTGGAGCTGCCAGGCGCAGATCTATCCAGCGTCTCGGGCGAGGAACTCACCGTCCGGGTGCTACCCAAGCAGGACGACGAGTTCACTTGCTCCAGTTGTTTCCTGGTGCATCACCGCAGCCGGCTTGCCCGCGAGAAGAACGGCCAGCCGATCTGCCGGGACTGCGCCTGATCGTCCCGCATGCGGCTGCCGCCACGAGCGCGCAGCCGCAGCGCGGGACGATGCTGCCTCCGTGCAGCCGCGCTCGTTGAACTGAGCCCGGCGCGCGGCGGGCTGCTGAGGCAGGATGGACGCATGACATCTGACCGGATTGCCGAACTGGTCGCCGTCGCCTCCGAGCCTGCGGTCGATGCCGGCGACCGTCGGGGACGCCAGAAGGCACTTGCCGCGCTGATACCCGTGCTGGCCAATAACGCCAGGCATGCCGGGATTCGAGCGGTGGCGGCTGGGCGGTGGCTCACCGAAGAGATCATCGAGCTCGCGCCCCGCATGCCGGCGCGTGATGCGGCGACGTTGCGCAAGCAGCACGCTGGCTTGAGCGACATGCAGATCGCCGAGCAGCTGATCAAGACCGCCACTCGGACAACCGCGGCACTCGGCGCCGCCGCCGGTGGGTTGGTCGCCATCGAGTTCGCCGCGCCGCCTGCCTTGCTGGCGACGCCTATCCAGCTCGCGGCGGAGATGCTGGCCGTCACCGCGGTGGAGCTGAAGCTGGTCGCCGAGCTGCACGAGATCATGGGACAACCGGCCCGGGGGACCGCTACCGAACGCGGCGGCGCGTATCTGATGTCCTGGGCTCACCGGCGAGCGGTGCAGCCTCAGCTGGGCGCGACAGCCCTTGCCAGCGTGTTCGGAACCGCGGCCAAACGCGAACTGCGCAGCCAGGTGCTACGCAGGCTCGGTCGCAGCAGCACCAGCCTCGCCCCCTTCTTCGCTGGGGCGGTGGCGGGCGCGGAGGTCAACCGACGCGCGACCAAGTCGCTGGGTGAGACGTTGTTGGCCGAGCTGCGAGGCCGGGGCGAACAGCGCTGGTTCCGTCGACTGGACGGCTGACCGGGAGCCGACTCACCGGCCGACCCCTCCCGCACCGGGAGGGCTAGAGGCTGCCTTGAAGGCCCCCATCGACAACCAGGGTCTGACCGGTCGTCCAGGCGGCATCTGAGGAGGCCAGGTAGGCGATCGCGGCCGCGACGTCCTGCGGATCGCCGAGACGTTTGAGCAGGTAGCTGGCCGCGACAGCTTCCTCGTTGTCGGCGTAGAGCGCCTCGGCGAATCTGGTCTTGACGACCGCCGGCGCTATCGCGTTGACCCGGACCTTCGGGGCCAGTTCGTATGCAAGCTGCTTTGTCAGCGCTATCAGGGCCGCCTTGGTGATGCCGTAGAACGCGATTCCGGGCGATGGCAGCAGACCGGCCACCGAGGAGATGTTGACGATGGCACCGCCGTGCTCACCCAGCCATGCCTGGTGAGCGAGCTTGGCCCAACGCAGCGCAGACAGCACGTTCACCTCGAAGACCTTGCGCGCCAGGTCGAAGTCCAGGTCGAGCAGGGGACCGAAGCCCGGATTGATGCCGGTGTTGTTGATCAGCACGTCCAGGCGTCCGAAGGCCGAGATGGTTTGTTGCACCGCCTTCTCCTGATGCTCGGCATCATCGCCCGAGCCGGCCACGAAGATCGCCGTGTCCGGGTTTCCGAGCCGCTCGGCGGCGGCCTTCAGGGCCTCCGGCTTACGGGCGGTGATGCAGACCCGGGCGCCCTCGGCGACGAGCCGTTGCGCCGCGGCGAAGCCGATTCCGCGGCTTGCCCCGGTAATGAGGGCGACGTTGCCCTCGAACCGCCCAGCACTCACCGGCACTCCTTCACAGTCACGCGGGACGCGAGCTAACGGACCGGAACAGCTGCCGCGGCCAGCGCCGCGAGCAGACGATCAGGATGCCGGGTCGAGACCACCCAGTACGGCTCGGTGTCGGCATTGTCACGCAGCACCAGCTGGACGCCCGGTCCGACCCAGGAGCGGACGAAGGTGAACGCCAGCGGGTTGCTGTGCCGGCCGACGAGGCGCCGCAGCTCTCCCGGGGTCAGCCCGATGGCGCTCTCGACGACGCCCAGCGCGATGGTCCGGTCTCCCGCGGTCAGCGTCGTCCCGGTGCTGAGAACGCGACCCGAGGACAGCCGCCACACCACGGCGACGCACATCAAGATCAGGCCCGCGAACAATATCCAGGCCCACCACCGGGGAATGGCCAGCGCGAACTCGGCGCCGAGCAGTGCCGCGACGCCGACGCCGCCCAGATACCACCACCAAGGGGTGTAGAGCCGCTCGCGGTATCCGGGTTGAGCGGGGGTGCGCTGCGGCTCGTCGGTCACGCTGACGAGGGTAGCCTTCAGCGCTGTGACCGATGCTTCGCCAACCGTCCGAGTGATCCGGCTCGACCCGGGCATACCGCTGCCGGCTTATGCCCTTCCAGGCGACGCTGGAGCCGACCTGGTGACCACTGTCGACCTGACCCTGCGTCCAGGCGAGCGGGCCTTGGTACCCACCGGTATCGCGGTCGCATTACCTGACGGCTACGCCGGATTCGTACATCCCCGATCTGGTCTGGCCATCCGCGCCGGCCTCGGGCTGGTCAACGCGCCCGGCACCATCGATGCCGGATACCGTGGCGAGATCAAGGTGATCCTGATCAATCACGATCCGGTCGACCCGATCGTTCTGCACCGCGGCGATCGGGTTGCGCAGTTGGTTATCAAGCGCGTCGAGAGCGCGGCATTCGTCGAGGTCGACGAGCTGCCGGACTCGGTACGCGGCAGCGGAGGCCATGGTTCGACCGGGGGCGCCGCGGTGCTCACGGCGGCGGCCACCATCGGTAGCGAGACTCGAGCGGGAGACGATCTGTAATGGCACGGCGCAAGGAGAAGCGCACCGAGCGCTCGAAGCTGGACGCCACCCCGCCCTGGGAGACCAGCCGAGTTCATGAATCCGATCCGACCACCGGCCCCTACGACGTGCGCGACCAGCCGTCCGACGATGTGGAGCGGCTGGATCTCGGGGCGCTGCGGATCCCCGCGGACACCGGGCTGGAGATCAGGGTCGAGGTGGACCAGCAGGGCCAGGTCGCCGCGGTGAATCTGGTCAACGATTCCGGCCAGATGCAGCTCGGCGTCTTCGCCGCTCCCCGCAATGAAGGCATCTGGACCGACGTCCGCAAAGAGATCAAGGCCTCCATCTCCAGCCAGGGCGGCACAGCCTCCGAACAGGACGGCGAGTTCGGCCCGGAGCTCGTCGGCAAGTTGCCGGCTCCGGGCGGCTTCACGCCGGTCCGGTTTCTGGGCATAGACGGTCCACGCTGGTTCCTTCGGGCAATGCTCGCCGGTACGCCGGCCACCGCCGAAGCGGCCGCGTCGGTCTTCATCGACACGTTCAGATCCCTGGTCGTGGTGCGGGGTTCGGAGCCCTTGCCAGTGCGCGAACCGGTGCCACTGGTCCTTCCCCGGGAGGCCGCGGAGCAGATCGCCGCGGCCACCGAGCAGCCCGGCGGCTGAGCCTGATGGACGCCGGCGGCGACGGCCTGCGCGAACAAGCCCGCCAGCAGTTGCTCGCCTCGCTCGGTGGCTGGTCGGGCACCGTGGCCGCCGCAATCCCGCCCGTGGTGTTCGTGATCGCCAATGCGGTCGGTGGTTTGCGACCGGCGATCATCGCCGCGGTCAGTGCCGGAATTCTCGTCGCGCTGGTCAGGCTCGCTCTGCGCCAGCCCGTCCAACAGGCGTTCATGGGACTGTTCAGCGTCGCGGTCGCGGCCGCGATCGCGGCGCGGACCGGCCAGGCGCGGGGGTTCTTCCTGCTCGGAATCGCCGGCGCCTTCGTGTACGGGGCTGTGTTTGCGGTCTCCTTGATCCTGCGTCGCCCGCTGGTCGGCGTCCTGTGGGAGTTCCTGGATCCCTCGCCGCTGCCGGAAGGAACCCGCTGGTACCGGGTGCGGCCGCTGCTGCATGCCTACGACCTGGCGAGCCTGGCGGCGCTGGCGATGTTCGCGGCGCGCGGCATCGTGCAGTTCAGCTTGTTCCAGGAGAACCGGACCGGCTGGCTGGCCGTGACCCGGCTTGCCATGGGGTATCCGCTCTACATAGCGGTGCTCGGGTTCGCCTTCTGGATCGTCCGGCGAACCCGCACGCGATTGGCGCGCGAGCAGAGTTCAGGCGGCGCAGACGGCCTTACGGATGGCCGGCTCAGCCTCGGGCAGGGCGACGAAGAGTAGCTCGTCTCCCGGCTCCAGCGGCTCGTCCGGAGTCGGCGTGATCACCCGTGAGGCCCGGATGATGGCCACGATGGCCGCGTCCGAGGGCAGGGCAAGGTCACGCAGCGGAATTCCGGCGCACGGTGCGCCCTCGGGCAGGGTGACCTCGATGAGGTTGGCCTGGCCCTCGCGCAGGCTGAACAACCGCACCACGTCGCCG
>JAVEES010000203.1 GCA_030840285.1 Pseudonocardiales bacterium | reverse complement strand
TCCTGGCCCAGGATCGCATCCTGAGCGTTCTCGGCAAGAGCCCAGACCTCACGGGTCGCGCGGAGATCTGGAAGGAAGTGATTGCCCTCGCCCAGCAGCGACCCGGTCAGGGCTGGGGGTGGTTGGGCTACTGGATCGTCTGGATCGCGCCCTTCGACACCCTCCACAAGGCCGGCGGCGTGCAGCCGCCGCACGCGCACGACGCGTGGCTGGACGTGTGGCTGCAGGTGGGCATAATCGGGCTCGTCGTATTCGCCGCCCTCGTGCTCGCAACCCTCGTGCGCTCCTGGTTGCTTTCCGTTGATCGCGTGGTCACCGCTCCCGGCCAGGCCGGCACCTACTCGTGGGTGGCGATGCTGCCCGTGCTCGTTCTGACCGCCCAGCTCGTGCAGAGCATCGCCGAGAGCCGAATCCTGCTGGAGGGCGGGTGGATGCTTCTCGTAATTTGGGCGGTGAAAACCAAGCTGACTCCGCTCGGGCTCGAATCCGTGCCCGAGGGGCGCACCCCGCTTTCGCTGCGGAGCCGCCGGTGAACCCGCGCCGCGACCATCCCGGCTTCGCCATTGCCAAGCACTTCCTGGGATCACCGCGGTTCTCGGCCGCCCTCACCCAGACCATCATCGGGGCGGAGCTCGGATCTCTCTTGCTTCAAGAGCTCATCGGATGGCCCGGCGCGCTCGGCATCACGGGCGGCCTGGTGGTTCTCGCGACCCTGTCGCTGTTCGCCCAGCGGGAGTCGATCGAGTGGCACGGGCTGCTACCGATCTCGCTCCTGATTTTCGTCGGCTGGGCCGCGACCTCGGTGTTTTGGAGCCAGTACAACTGGGCGAGCGTCGGCAGTGTGCTCTACCTGCTCGGCGTCACGATGCTCGGAATCTACGTCGCGCTCATCCGCGACACGATCCAAATCGCGCGGGCGTTCGGCGATGTGTTGCGCGGTGCCCTCGTCCTCTCTATCGTGCTCGAGATCTTCTCCGGCCTGCTCATCGATTCCCCCATCCACTTTCTCGCTATTCAGGGAACCCTGGCGAACCTCGGCCCGATCCAGGGCATCTTCGGCACGAGAAACGAGCTCGGTATCGTCGCGCTCGTGGCAATCGTCACCTTCGGAACGGAACTGCGCACGCAATCGGTACCGCGATCGCGTGCGATCGGCTCACTCGTGCTCGCTGGAGTCACCCTGTTTCTCGCCCGGTCGCCGATCGCTTTCGGCACCTTCGTGATCGTCATCCTTGCCGCCGTCGCTCTCTACGGGCTGCGCCGAGCGGCGCCGGAGCGCAAGCGCTTCTGGCAGTTCGGCCTGCTCGCCTCGACGGTCACCGTCCTCGTCGTCGCGTGGGCGGCCCGCACCCAGATCATCAACGCGCTCAGTGCGAGCGCCGAGCTCAACCAACGACTGCAGATCTGGCGACCGATCAGGCTGCTGATTCCGGAACACGAACTCGAGGGGTGGGGTTGGGTCGGCCATTGGTGGACGTCCCTTCCGCCGTTTGTCTCCATTCGGTCTAGTGCGGGGGTCGTCCCGGACTCCGCCTTCAACTCCTACCTCGACGTGTGGTTTCAGCTCGGCCTGATCGGGCTGCTGGCGTTCGTGTTCCTCGTCGGGCTCGCGTTCATCCGGTCCTGGCTTCTCGCGTCGAGGCAGCGCAGCTTCGTTTACGCCTGGCCGGCCCTCATCCTGGTTGTGTTGCTTGTCACCGCGCTTGCCGAGAGCTCGTTGCTCGTCGAGTTCGGCTGGCTCACTTTCGTGGTCTGCTCGGTGAAGGCATCACGGGAGCTGAGCTGGAGACGGGCGTTTGCCGAGGCCCGACCGCTGGGGAGCAGCTGATCGATAACACGCCTTGTGCCGGTTGCGACCTCCTGCAGGAGATTGCGGTTGCAATCCCCGGCATGGAGCTCCCAAGACGATCAACCCGCGGCTAGCGTCTTGCAGCCCAGCAGGGTATCCGAGCCTGCGCTGACGTTCACGCCATAGACGCACACCTTGTGGCTGCCCGCACTGGCGCTCACCGTGCCGCTGTACCCGTGTTGGCTCCCGTAGAGGGAGTATGCCGCTCCCACATCCGGGCGATTCACCCCGGCGAGGGCAGACGTTGATGTGCTGTCCACCGTCACCCGAATGCTGATGGGTTGCGCGGTGTCCGGGTCAATTGCCCAGCCAGCGTAGGAGTAGCCGCCCGCGGTCGGCGCGATCGAATCGACGACCCCGAAAGGAGATCCGCTCAGTGCGGTCATCGTGCGGCAGCCGAGGGAACTGTGCGTGGAGGTGTCGTTCGCGTCGATCGCGTACAGGCAGACCTGATGCTGACCCGGTGTCGCAGGAATGGCGGCGTCGTAGCCATGGTTCGCACCGTAACCGGGGAAGGCGGTTGCAATGTCTGTTCGACTGAGATTGGCTATCAGCGCCACCCCTACCGAGTCGACGTAGACGTGAACTTGAATCGGCGAAGCCGTGTCGGGGTCGAGGGCCCAGCCCGCGACGGAGAAGTATCCGGGTATCGCGGACACGTTGTCGATGACCCCGATCGGCAGCCCGGTAGCGACGGTCACGGTCTTGCAGCCCAGGGTCGTCGTGCTACCGGAGCCGGCAATGTTCGTCGCATAGACACAGACGTTATGCATCCCCGGACTGAGATTCGCAGTCACCGAATAGCCATGGGCGCCCCCATAACTGGGATACGCGGCTGCTATATCGGCACGTGACTGATCCGCGGTGAACGGGGTCATCGCCCCATCGATGGAAACCTGACCCGTGACGGGAGAGGCGGAATCGGGATCGATGGCCCAGCCACTCACATTGAGTTTGCCGGCGGCGGCCGTCAGAGTATCCACGGCCCCGTATGGCGATCCGGTCCATCCGGGCACGGTGACACACTTGACCTGCGTGTTGCCGCCCGCTCCGACGTTGATTCCGTACACGCACACATTCTGCGGGGCGGAGGATGTCACCGGAATGGTCACGTCAAACCCGTGGGCGCTGCCTATGGCTCCGAACGCCGCGACCAGGTCCGGACGGTTGTCGGCGGCTTGGAACGAGTAGCCGGTCGAGTTGGCGTAGATGTCCACCTCAATGGGTGCCGTGGTGTCTGGGTCGTAGACCCAACCGGCCACGCGAACCCCGCCGGGTACGGCCGTCAACAGGTCAACGTTGCCGATCGGATTCACGGCCCCGGTCGGTGACCCGAACCAGTTATTGAAATACACCCAGAAATTCCGGTTCCCGTAGGAGGAACACGAGTTGCCGAGGCCGCTGAGATTGGCCAACGCCGCCGCGTTGGGCTGGTACGGAGTGTAGTTGTACAGGGCCGCCGTGGCCTGATTTCGGATGTTGACCACCGACGACCCACAGGCCGCGTTGGGACTCCACTGAATTGCAACGTTGCCAATTTTGTAATGCCAATAACTCGGGTCGATCATGTACTCACGGAATTGCCACGTGGCCCAGTAGACCTGGTTGTAGAAGCCGTAGTAGCTCGTGTCGCACGCCGCGGTGTCCGGGCATCCGTATCCGGCCGCGATCTTATACATCCCCGCCGTGGGCGCCCCGGAGGTGATCAGACCTTCCTCTTTTTGAAGCAAGACGAGGAGCACTTGCGGGTTGACCTTGCAGGCCTGAGAAACCTTGTAGATGACTCGGCTGGCCGGCTCGTTGGCGGCCCCGGTGTACGCGCTGCACTGTCCGCCCTTCGATGCTGCTCGCGACTGCGTGGTGACGGTGTAGTTGCGCATACAGGCAACAGACCCGCTGCAACTGGGCTCGTTCGCCACCAGGAACGCTTGAATCTGGGCTTCGGTCATGGTTCCGGTTGCTGAGAAGGTTGCGTCCGAAATGATGTAGCCCGGGTCGAAGCTGCTTCCGCTGAGCGCTTGCGCGGCCGGGGCGCCGACGATGAGTGATCCGACGCACGCCGCGAGGGCGACAAGAATCGAGGCGAACTTCATACGCGTGGTCTTCACAGTGCCCCAGATCCCCCTTGATTGCCCTACCGGAGCGACACACTTAGTCCGCTCTACGGGCATTCCCCTAAGCACAGCGTACTTCGAAATCCGGATTACGGGTTACAACGCCGGTCG
>JAVEES010000186.1 GCA_030840285.1 Pseudonocardiales bacterium | reverse complement strand
GAACTGGCTGCCGACACCACCGCCACCTGGCGCCGGATCATCCTGGATCCGCTGTTCGGCAGCCTCATCGACTACGGCACCACGCGCTACCGGCCTCCGAAACCGCGCAGTGACCACGTCACCACCCGACACGGGCACTGCGCCTTTCCCACTTGCCGGCGCCTCGCGGAGGCATCCGACCTCGACCACAGCGAACCGTTCCCGGCCGGACCCACCGCCGCCAGCAACCTCGCCCCGCTCTGCCGGCGACACCACCGCCTCAAACACCACACCGGCTGGACCTACCACCACAACGCCGACGCCACCACGACCTGGATCAGCCCGCACGGCCACGCCTACACCAATCACCCACCCCAACGCTGGACTCACCCCGAACCACCGCCAAGCGTTCGGCGCTCCGGGTAAGGCGCGGGCAAAGACACAGCCCCCGTCCAGCGAACTGGACGGGGGCTGCGGGGTGTGACTATCAGCGTGAGCCTGGGATCAGAGCTTGGCCGCTTCCGAGCCTGGGGCCACCGGCGACGGGCCGGCTGCGGGCGCGGTCTCGGCGATCTTGGCTCGCACGCCCTCCTCGACCTTCTTGCCGAGGTCGGCGTCGACGTTGGTCCAGTATTCGAAGACTCGGCTCAGCACCGGCTCGTGAACGCCGTTGCTGGCATGGCCGATGATGTTGGCGGCCAGCCGCTCGCGTTCCGCGTCGTCCAGCACCTCGCGGTAGAGGGTGCCAGGCTGGACGAAGTCGCCGTCCTCGGCGTGCTTGACGTAGGGGGAGCGGACCTGGTTGCCGGTGGACTCCCAGCCTGCCGGGTTCCCGTGCTTCTCCTCGTCCGCGTGCGGCCCGCCGTAGGAGTTGGGCGCGTACACCGCGGTGTCCGGCGAGTTGTAGAAGTGCCGCATCGAACCCTCCTTGGAATAGGAGTTCACCTGGTTCTTGGGACGGTTCACCGGCAGCTCGGCGTAGTTCGTGCCGATCCGGTAGCGATGCGCGTCGGCGTAGCTGAAGATGCGGCCGAGCAGCATCTTGTCCGGCGAGGTCTCGATGCCGGGAACGAAGTTGGACGGCTCGAAGGAGGACTGCTCGATCTGGGCGAAGAAGTTCTCCGGGTTGCGGTTCAACGTCATCGTGCCGACCTTGATCCGCGGATAGTCCTGCTGCGACCAGACCTTGGTGAGATCGAAGGGGTTGAAGCGGTAGGAGTCCGCCTCGGCGTAGGGCATGATCTGCACCTCGAGTGACCAGGACGGGAAGTCACCCTGCTCGATCGCGCCGAACAGATCCTGACGGTGGTGATCCGGAGCGGAACCTGCCAGCTCGTCGGCCTCGGCCTGGGTGAGGAACTCGATGCCCTGGTTGGTCTTGAAGTGGTACTTGACGTAGAAGCGCTCACCGGCCTCGTTCACCCACAGGTAGGTGTGCGAGCCGAAGCCGTCCATGTGCCGGAAGGACTTCGGGATACCGCGGTCGCCCATCAGCCAGGTCACCTGATGCGCGGTCTCTGGACGCAGGGTCCAGAAGTCCCACTGCATGTGATGGTCGCGAAGGCCTGAGGCAGGAAGCCGCTTCTGGGAATGGATGAAGTCCGGGAACTTGATCGGGTCCTGAATGAAGAAGACCGGCGTGTTGTTTCCGACGAGGTCGTAGTTGCCGTCCTCGGTGTAGAACTTCAGGGCGAAGCCGCGAGGATCGCGCCAGGTGTCCGGGCTGCCCTGCTCGCCGGCGACGGTCGAGAAGCGCGCCAGCATCTCGGTCTTCTTGCCCTTCTGCAGGAACTTCGCCTTGGTGTAGCGGCTGATGTCCTCGGTGATTTCCAGCTCCCCGAAGGCACCTGATCCCTTGGCGTGCACCACGCGCTCCGGCACCCGCTCCCGGTTGAACTGGGCCAGCTTCTCGATCAGGTAGTGATCGTGCAGCAGGATCGGGCCCTGCGGGCCCTGGGTGAGGGAGTTGTTGTCGCTGCCGGCGGGCGCGCCGGCGTTGGTGGTGGTGATGCCCTTGTCCGGGGCTGGTTGTACCGCGGTCATGTGCTACTCCTTAGCGATTGGTGTGCTGCTCTTACTGGGCACTGCAGGTGGAACAGAGGCCCCACCAGGTCACTTCGGCCTCGTCGATCGTGAAGTCGCGCTGGGCGGCGAACGGCGATGGCTCCAAGCACGGCGCGGAACCCACCGCGCAGTCGATGTCCACGATCTCGCCGCAGCTGCGGCAGACCAGGTGGTGATGGTTGTCGGCAACCCTGATCTCGAACAGGGCTGGCCGTCCGGCGGGTTCCAGACGGCGCAGCAGGCCGGCTCCGGTGAGCGCGGCCAGCACGTCGTAGACGGCCTGGTGTGACACCGAGCCGATCGCGGACCGGACCCGACCCGCGACGCTGTCCACATCGACGTGCTCGCCCGCGGAGATGGCATCGAGCACCGCCACCCGCTGGCGGGTCACCCGCAAGCCCGATCCGGCGATCCGCTCCGACGTCGATGTCATGTCACTTACCGTAGTCGTAATCTGGAATGAGTCAAGAAAAGACCACCTGAACATCAGGTAGCTAGTTGTTAAGAGGCCAAG
>JAVEES010000181.1 GCA_030840285.1 Pseudonocardiales bacterium | reverse complement strand
ACGCCGTCGAGTTCGAGGTCGACCGGTGTCGGGCGGCTGCTGTCGTTGGCGTCGAGGGTCCAGCCGGTGACCCGAACGGTGTGCAGCGCCGGGCGACTGGTCGAGTCGACGTGGCCTCGCGGAGCGAACGGCCGGATGTAGAAGAACCGGTAGGACAGGCCCATAGCGGAGGCGAGCCCCGCGCCCGTGACGTCGATCGAAGTTGCGGTCCCGTTCCTGACACCGTTCACGACGGCCGTCTTGACCAGGCCACCCCACTGGCCGCCACCCTCTCGCGCGGTGATCTGGATCTGGCCGACACTGTCGAGGTTGTAGGCGGCAGCGACCCGGGCAACAGGGACGGACTCGGTCCAGTTGAGGTAGGGGTCGCCACTGGCCGCGTTGTCGTACGGGTCGGGCTTCGTGACGAAGTAAGGCTGGTTGCCGCTGGAGGTCATGCCTCCGTTGCTAGCTGAGAATTCGGCGAAGATAACCGAGCCGCCATAGGTCAGAACCCGGTTGGCGGTGGCCGCGATCGCGGCGTCAGAGCCCGCGGCCTCGTGGCTCATGCCCCCGTAGACCTGGCAGGCGGTCGTGTCGCAGATGTCGTAGCTGGGATCCCTCGGATGCACCACGAAGTAGCGGGAGTAGCTGCGCGCCGCTACTGCTTGCGCCTGCACCGCGGCGGCTTGCCAGGACGCCGGCATCTCGCTGGGCACCACACCACGCAGGTAGCTCTCGAGATTCAGGGTGTTGACCGTCATCGATCCGCTACCGCTGCGAACAGCGCTCAGCATCCCGCGATAGCCGGCCCAGGCGCCGTTGCGCGAGAGCGACAGCGCGCCGGTGGATGAGCGCACGTCGACGGTCGTTGCAGTCAGGTTGCGATAGGCATTCCACCCGAACCCCGTGTGCTGCTGCAGCTGATAGCCGGCCAGCCGCGGGACCAGCCGCCACTGGTCACCGTTCGTGGGAAGGGCACCGCTGACCCCGGTGACGCTCTGCCCGGCGCCGGACCGCCATACCGTCGAGCCGCCGTCACCGCTGATCAGAACCCGGATATTCGGGCTGGCCGAGGTGGCGAGCACGGTGTTCGGGTAGTAGAAGGCGAGGATCTTGCTGTAGTTCAGGCCGGCGATGGCCGCGCCGCGGGCGCCGTACTGGCTCAGGCCGTGCCCGTGGCCGTTGCCGTGGCCATCGACCGTCCACGCTCCGCTGGCCGGTGCTGCGCGGACCTCAGCTGCATGAGCCGACTTGGGGGTTGCGACCACTGCGACGGTCAGAAAACCTGCGGCGGTGATGAAGGCTGCGAAGGCGCCGAGCGGGCGCCGAAGATGTTGCATTACCAGGAACTCCCTGTCGATGAGCTACGACACGCCGTGACAGTCTTCCGTAGCGTAGTCACATCTGTCCCAAGAAGCGACTCCAGTCCCTTATCGGTCTTCCGGGACACTATTTTCGATGTCGGCTGGGCTGGTTCTGAGCGGTCCGCTTGCCAGCCCGAACCCGGCGGCCAGCATCAGGTCGACCACTATCAACACCACTCGGGAGACGAGGCCAACGGCCACCGCAGTGCCGCTACCGAGCACGGCGCCCAGCGCGGCGATCAGGACGGCATCACGCACGCCAGCTCCGGCGGGCGCCGGTATGAAAAGGATGCCGGCGGACACCGCGAGGGCGAAACCGCCGATCGAGGCTGCGGCGACGTGCCAGCCGTGTACTCCAACACCGTTCACCAGAGCCAACAAGTGCAGGCCGAAGAACAACCAACTCAACAGCGCCCAGCCGGTGGCTCGAACCACCGTCGACCAGGACAGCTGCGAATCCATCGGTTCCCGGCCCAACCTCGTGAAGATCAGATTGAGCAGCCCGGGAACGGATTTCGGGTGCAGCAAGCCGAGTAGCAGCGGAAGACAGGCGAAGGCCCACCAGTACCTATGAAGCCCCGCGGCCCCGGCGAAGGGAAGGCAGCCGGCGGCCACGATCAGCCCTGCAGCCAGGCTGAGAGCGACGGTCAACGCATTAGCTGCGAGCATCGTCTTGCGCCCGGTATGTGTCCGGCGCCCGTACTCCATCTGTGCCAGCACGGGCCAAACCGAACCAGGCAGGTACTTTCCGAGCTGACTTACGAAAAAGACCTTGGACGATTGCCGGAACGGCGCCGGTGCTCCCAGGCCGCGCAAGATCGTCCGCCACATCTCGCACGTGACGTAAACCGCCAGCAGACCCCAGACGACTGACATCGCCAGACTCCCGATGCCGAGTCGTCCCAAGGTGTCAGAGATCGCGCGCCCGTTCCGGCCGACCGCCCACAGCGCTGCTGCAACGGCCAGAGCGACAAAAACGAATGGTGCAGCTCGAACAAGCCGACGGGTCACCGACTGGTACCGGCGGTCTCAGCGGGCGAGGCAATGCTCTGCAGGAGTTCGACATAGCGTTTGCCGATCGAGCGGACCGAGAACTCCTCGGCGCGTTCCGCGGCCGCAGCGCTGAATCTGCCGCGCAGCGAATCATCGGACAGCAGGCTGCGCAATGCCTGCGCGATCTCTGCTGGCGAGCCAGGCGTGACGAGGATGCCGCAACGACCGTCTACGACCGCATCAGCCAGACCGGGCAGCCGCGAGGCAACGATCACCGCGCCTGCTCCCATTGCTTCCAGCAGTGCGACCGGCAATCCGTCCTGATCTCCGGAGGCAGCTGGGACGGACGGAAATACGACAACTGCCGCCGCGCCATACTCTCGCGCCAGGTCCTGCCGGCCAAGTGAGCCGAGAAACGTTACGGGCAGGCCGCTCGCATCAGCTTCCAGCTGCTCACGCAGGGGTCCGTCACCGACGATGCGCAATTCCAGACCGCTCCGGTCCAGCTGGCGGAACGCTTCGAGCAGGTGAGTGACGCCCTTCTTCTCGACGAGGCGCCCGACGAAAAGAATCCGCCCCGGCTCGCGAGTGACGGCCGCCGCGATGGGCCGGATCGCATCGAGATCGGCCCCCATGGGCAGGACATGAGTCGTCGCGGGGTCAGCACCGAGTTCGACGAGCCGCTCACGCATATCGGAATTCATCGTCGTGGTGGCCGCGGCATTGCGCAGCACCGCTCGAATCAGCCGGCGACTGATCGGGTCCGTCAAGCCGTACAGATCACCACCGAGAGTTGTCACCAACTTGGGCGTCCTCGGCGCGGCGATCAGGGCCACCAAACCTTGCGGAATGAGCCAGTGGACGTGCATCACGTCCGGGCGGCGGCGCCGGACCGCTTTCCGCACGGCGATCAGCTCGGCGAGGAAGAAGGGCGGGACCTGCAACCACCGGCTTCGCTTGCTGCGGAGATTCTCTAGAATCGCTCCGTCCGCAACGTCCTCCCACCGCCGGAAGAAGAAGCGGAATCGCGCCACCCGAAGGGCACCGTCGGTCTCACTCGTACGCCCGTTCGGTACGGCAGGCACCACTACGGCGGTGTCGAATGCCTCGGCCTCGACCGTCGCCAGATCCCGCACGAACGCCGGGACGCCGTCCCCCGCGTTCGTAGGATAGGTAGAAGCGAGAACGAGTAGAGTTCGGCGGTTCATGCCGGACATCGTTTCACGAGAGGATTTCTGATGCTCGAAGCTGGCTCGTCCGCTGCGGTGCTTGGTGCATCTGGATTCATCGGGAGCGCCATTGCTCGCGCTCTCGAGCACCGCGGCACCGCATGTGCGCGCTACACGCGGGCCGAGCCGTTCATGATCGATGGCCAACTCGCGCCCGAACTGCAGAGCGCCGACGTGGTCTTCTGGCTGGTGAGCAGCATCCGTCCGGCCACCTCCGACGCGGCCGACAGGGCCACGGCCGACCAGAGTGCTCTGCAGTTGTTGCTTGATCGGCTGGCCGAGCGTCCCAGATCGCCACGCGTCGTCGCAGTAAGTTCGGGCGGAACCGTCTATGACACCGCCACCCGACCGCCCTACCACGAAGCCAGTCCAACCCGTGGCGCGAACGCCTACGGCGAGGCAATGCTCGCTGTGGAGCAGTTGTTACGTGACCGCGCACCCGACCACGTGGTCCTGCGTGCGTCGAACGCTTATGGCCCAGGCCAGCCCGCTCGCCGGGGTCAGGGTGTCATTGCGCACTGGATCGATTCGATCCGCCGTGAAGAGCCGATAAGGCTCATCGGCGATCCGGAGATCCGCCGTGACTATCTGTTCATAGACGACCTCGTGGACGCCCTGCTACGGAGTGCCTTCGTGCCCGGCGCGCCCGCAGTTGTCAATATCGGTTCAGGTGTCGGAACGTCGTTGCGCGAGCTTTCCGAGGAGCTTCGTGATGTGGTCGGCGGCCTGGTGGAGATGGAGGCCGCGCCAGCGCGCAGCTTCGACGCGCCGAGTACCTGGCTCGATGTGTCCCTCGCGGCGAGCACTCTAGGCTGGCACCCGTCCACCGACCTGCACAGCGGTTTGGCGGCAACTTGGAAGGCGGCCATCGCGGCCGACCGGTGATGAGAGGAACAGTATGGATTCCGGGCGGATCCGCCATCGTCAGGGCGCTGCGCGAGTCATCAAGGGCGTGCCGTATTCCAATCGGGACAGCACACTGGCGCTCTTGCCTGGTGCTGTCGTAGGCCGCTGGCTCGCGTCCAACGCAGATTCCGTTCGCGGCGACCTGCTCGATCTCGGAGCGGGCAACCAGCCGTTCCGGCCGTGGTACAGCGCTCTGGCCGACCGCTGCTTCGCGGCCGACGCCGCCCCAGCGCCTGGACTCGACGTGGTGTCCTTCGCCGCCCCCCTACCCTTTTTGGGCGAGTCCTTCGACACAGTTCTCTGCACGAGCGTGCTAGAACACGTCGACAATGCCGAGGCCGCGGTTGGGGAAATGGTTCGCATTCTGCGACCGGGTGGCAGGCTCCTGATCACCGTGCCATTCCTGTACCCAACCCACGAGCCGCCTTATGACTTCTGGCGGACGACGCACTGGGGATTGCGCTCGGTACTGGAACGGCACGGCCTCGAAGTTACCGACGTGGCCGCTCAGGGCGGCCCCATCCTGCTCGTTGCGCATTACCTGATCAATGGGCTGGCACAGGCGATAAGCATCCTCGGACGAAGGCTCGGGCCGCTGGGTGCGCTGATCGACAATCCGCTGGTGCGTAACGTCATCGCGTTGCCGCAAGAGGCAATCAGGTCCAGGGTGAGCTTTCGCCCGACCTCGCTGTCACGCGCGGCCAGCCTCGGTTACATGGCCGTCGGCCAGAAACCTGCCTAGCTGAAGCTACGTTCAGCTGGCGAGGATGTCCTCAATGGCAACCGATCTCTCGGGCAGGTCCTCGCCCTTGCCGAAACGCATCTTCTTCGTATGCTCCAGGGTGTCCTCGATGAGCATTCGATTCGTCCGGATCAGGTCCGAGATGATGCCGATGATGACGCTCAAGAAAGACATGATGAGCAAGATCGCGCCGACCAGCAAGGACTGCAGGTGGCTGCCCCGATCTTCGCCGAGCTGCAGGGCCGCGAAGCGTATGAAGGGCACCAGGCCCAGCACCCCGAAGAACACCGCCAGCATCGAGAAGATCATGTACGGCTTGTACATGATGTAGGCACGGATTATCGCGCCGGCAGACTTCAGCACATGCTGGTGAGTGGATTTGAACAACCGTGATTCACGGGTCTTGGGGTTCGTGACGATCGGCAGGCTCGCGATCTTCAGCTTCTTGTTACCCGCCTGAATGATCGTTTCCATGCAGTAACTGAACCGGGTGATCGTGTTCAGCAGCATGATGCTCTCGCGCGAGTACGCCCGGAAACCGCTGGCCGCATCAGGCAGGTCGGTACCCGCCGCGCGATTCACGATCTTGCTGCCGAATTTCTGCAGTGCCACCTTGGGTCCGGAGAAATGTTCGACCAGGTGAACCTGCCGGTCCGCGATGACGATCTCGGCCTCGCCCCGAATGATGGGCTGCACGAGGTCGGCGATCCGCTCTTGCGGGTACTGGTTGTCGCCATCGGTGTTCACCACGATGTCGGCCCCTAGTTCCAGGGCGCGCTGCACACCGTCGTGGAAGGACCGGCCGAGCCCGCGGTTGCGTGCGTGCCGGACGAAGTGGGTTACTCCGTAGGACTTGGCGACCTCGACGGTTCGGTCAGTGGAGCCGTCGTCGATGATCAGCACGATGATCTCGTCAATACCCGGAATCTGCTTCGGGATCGATTCGAGTACCAGAGGCAGCGTTTCTTCCTCATTGAGGCACGGCACCTGTACGACTAGACGCAACGTGGTCAACCTTCTAGGAGGGATCGGTAACACAGGCCGCGAGCGGTCCCCGGGCGGAGCCCGCTCGGACGGACCGCCCTACAGAATACCCTCTCGGCAGCTCTGCACCCTGCCATCGGCGTGAGCGTTAGCGCGGACGTTCGCGCTGCGCCAGGCGCACGGCCCGGGCGGTCGCGCCCAGCAACGTCAAGCTGGCCACCAGGACGGTGAGCAGCCCGAGCGCTGCCGTACCGGCCGCGCTCCACGGGGCCCAGCCGACCACGAAGTGCAGCCCATCATTGATCCGAGCGAGGTAGGAGGTGCTTTTTCGGGAGGACATCTCGATGTTGAGCACCTGCTGAACGCTGGCAACCAGGAAAACCAGGCTCAGCAACAGGTACGAGGGCACCAGCCATGGCCGGGCACGCCTGCCGACCAGCCATGCCAATCCCACCGCGGCGACGACGGCGGGGCCGAGCACGGTCGGAAAGAGGTAGCGAATCTGGATCCCGGGCAACTGCCGTCCGTGCAGATAGACCGAGCGTGAGCCGGCGTACATCACCAGCATCGTGAGCACCGCTGGAAACAGCAGGGTCACGGCGCGACCGACCGTCCACTCCCTAAGAAAGCTGAGGTCACCGGCACCGCGCAGCCGCCGAACCGGACGGGCGCCGATGCCGACGCCCACGACCAGGATCAGCAGGAACACCACGGCCATCACCTGCAGAAAGGGGTGGGCCAATGATGGGATGTCGAGCAGGCCGAGCGATCCCCAGGTCCGCTGGCCCAGCAGGCGGAAGAAGTTGCCGAAGAACTCGAGATCCGTGCCACCGGGCCGGTCCGAGCCCGTAATGAGCTGGCGGGTGGCGTCGTCGATCGGACCGAGCCCGGACGGCTGCAGGGCTCCGTCCACGACGATGTTCCGCAGCCACCACCAGCCGCCGGCAATGGTGCCGACAGCACCGGCGATGACCACGGGTTGCCAAGCCCGGCGAATTCGCTCGCCGAGCGACCCGCGGGCTCCGACCAGGTAGGCAAGCACGATCACGGGCGGCATCGCCATCGCGAAGCCCTTGGTGAGCAGGCCTGCCGTCCACAGCACGCCGACCACGACGGCGGTGCGACGGGTCAGGTCCCCCAGCGATACCCGAGCGAGCATCGCGATCAGCCCCGTGGTCGCGAGGATGAGGAGCGAGTCGTTCGTGACCGATCCGCCGGTCCTGAGATAGGCCGGGAAGGACATCGGAATGATGGCGGCCAGCAGCGCCAGGTTCACATTGCCGGTGAGCCTGCGGGCCGCAGAGAAGATGAGCACCGGAACCGGCAGTAACAAGATCACCGAGAAGACGCGAAGCCAGAAAACCTGCCAGTCGAAGGTGAGCCGGTCGAAGTGCGGTATCAGGTAGCTGAAGCCGGCGGCGAGCCCGTAGTACAGCGGCGGATGCTGCACCATCTGGTTCGTGATCGGAGATTGAACACTCGCCGTCCCGAGCTCGTCGAAGGACTTTCGCGCTGAGCGTTGGACGGGTGGCGCCGCGACATGCGTGCGGAACTGGGTGTTGGGCACCAGGCCGGCCGCCTTGAGCACGCCAGATTGGTATGGCCGCTGGCCAGGCCCGTCGAGCCATTGGCCTTGTCGGTGCGCCAGGACGTAGTCCACGTGAGCGGGCTCATCGGCATTCTGGAACGCCGGGTAGAGAACCGTCATGCCCAGCATCAGCAGAGCCTGCAGGGCCACGATCCACCAGAGCAGCCGAGGGCGCCGGGGACCCGAGGAGGCTGCCGAAGGACTGCTGTGGTCGGCTGACTGGGGCTCGACTTCACTCACGGTCACATCGGGAGAGCCTACCGATCGACGGAGCCTCAACCGGCCACCGCGCCCTGCGGCACGCTCAGCGACTGCCTCGTAGCAGCCGCTTTCCGCGGCGCGCGAGCCCTCGGGCGACGCGGTTGGCGGTCGGTGCAACGGCTCGGGTCCGCACCGAGATGTGCCCGAACGCGGGGCGCTGGCCGGTCCGGATCATGAAGACCAGCGCCTGCGGGAACAGCGTGCCGGACGGGATCCATTCGACCACGCGGAAACCGGCTGCTCCCCACACTCGCTCGATGTACTTCG